>JASHUH010000330.1 GCA_030040115.1 Acidobacteriaceae bacterium
GGGCGAGCACGTGGCGAAGGGACAGCTTTTGGGGCTGAGCGGAGCGACGGGTCGCGTGACGGGGCCGCATCTGCACTGGGCGGTGCGGTGGGGGAACGCGTATCTCGATCCGGCGAAGCTGCTGCGGATGAATTTGAGCGACATTCGGTAAGCTCGCGTGGACCGACCCGCAGCTTCGCGGCTCATCGAGACCGGGAGCGCTCTCTGCCTGAGTGGGTCGGCGTGTCAGTACAGCTTTTCTCCATCTGCTCGGCACCGAAGCGGGGAATTCAAGCGATCTTTTGCGCATAGTTTCCGGATAGCCGGTCATAGTGAGCCACGAGCACATGATGTTCGCAAGCGCGGAGCGTGCGTAACTGCTTAAGCGATAAGGGGAGGGCCACTCGAAGTCGCTTACAGGAGCGGGCTTCGAACCACCTTCGGCGGCTGTGGTCAAAAGCCTTGTCGTGAGCGCGGGAGGAAAAGGCCCGACGCCCGGGTCTGTGAGGGCCTCGGGGGCAAATTCTCCGGGCTCCTCGACCGGCCCCGGTGTTTTTGAGGGGTCACTCGTGCGACTGGATCGCGCCCTTGGCGCTTTCGACTGATCTCTTCGCGGATTCGGGCAACGAATAAGAGAGTTGCGCGATCAGCTTGTCAGTCCTGGCGATTCTCTGCTTCGACTGCTCGATCCGCTGTCTTGTTGTGGCCAACGTCGATCTGAATCCGCGAATATTTTGCCTTGCTTGCTCGGTTTGGGTTTTCGCGAGGGGAACAACGGTTCTCCCCTGTTTCGATATGTCGGGGGGGCGCATCATTGAGATTAGATGCGTCGGGCGCATCGCGGGTGGTTCGCTGGCTGCATCCATGCAGCCTCTCATGGAGGGCCAGGCACTCGCGGTAAATGGTCTGGAGCGCTCCGAAATCCGGCCCGTCACCCTGTTGCGTCTTTCCCGCAACATTTGCCGCCCATCGGGAGGCGGCTGCGATCGAATGGATAGAGGCGTGGATTAGCCCTCCCAGTTCCCGGCTCTCCTTACACACCCATCCGCGACGTTCCATACAGCGCTAGACCGTCCTGGGCGGCCTAGGGTTTTCACTAGGCGGCGATGGGGCTGCTGTTAGCCTACGCAATCGCATATTGGCAAGGGCTGATTGAGCGATGTCCCTATTCGACAGGCACGCCTGCCGCCTTAAGCCGAGCCTGGGGGGTCTGCATTTCACTGCTCGGGAGCACCGGCAAGAGTCGCTTTGAGCACACGGTCACATTATCCGATCGCTGCGAATCCTCTCATAGCGCTGATTCCTTAATTAATTCTTACATTTACCGCTGTGAAGCGGGCCTCGAGCTTCTTCATTTCTATGTTCAGGATCTCGGTCTGCTCCGGCGTCGGGCTCAGACGCGCAAGGAAGTTGAGAATGCTTTGATACGCATGAATGCGTCTCGGGTACGACGAGACCTGACCTCGGCAATCTCTGTGGTTTCAGCCAAATCGAGGAAGGCGTTTGCAGTTCTGGCATCGGTGATCAGCGGTTCGACGCTCACCCAATTCGAGTTGGAAGTGTTTTCGCCGAGAGACTTCTTCTTCATGATTCTTCATTGGATTCGATCTGGAACGCACCTGGTTTCCGGGTGGGGATCGGGTTATGCCCCGATGGCCGGCCATCCGGAAATTAGGGGATTTGGGGCTGTTCATTATCTCAAAGGATCACCAGCTTCGATTGGGATTGTAGAGCTCCATGGGAAGGAGAAGCGGTCTGGCCGCGCGTCCTCTCAGCTTTGACGCGAGGCGGCCTCGACCTGTGTTTCTTGCGGGCCGTTTATCTGCGCGGGCCGCGCGAGGGCTTTTTCTTCGCGCAGGGCTTTGAAGGCGCGGTAGACGAACCAGCCCAGATGCCAGCCATCGATATATTTGTACGGGAACTCGCCGGTGGTGTAGTGGCCGCAGGGGAGCACGCGCGGCTCAAAATGGATGCCGTCGCGGCGGAAGGCTTCGACCACCTGGAGCGAGTACTCCCGAGGAAAGGTGAGGTCGTAGTTGGCGTAAATGAGGAGCACGTTTTTGCCGGCGCCGTTGGCCTCGGGACCTTTGAAGCGCTCGTAATAACTGACCGGGCTGATGGCCGCCCAGAGCGCGCAAAGGCGGTCCTGCGTGAGGCCGGCCTGCTCGACGGCCTGACGGATATGGCGCGTGCTTTGGCCGGCCCAGACTACATCGCCAAACGCCGTTGACGCGTGGTTAAAGGCGTTCACGCGCAGACGCGGATCGTGGGCGCTGGCGAGAAAGGCGTAGCAGGAGCCGAGGCTGGTGCCGAGAACGCCGAAGTGCTCGTAACCCTGCTCCTCGAGCCAGTCGAGGCAGCAGCGGATATCGACGACGGCCTGGCGGCAGGCGGAAAGGGTGCGGCCGATGTTGGCGCTCACGGCGTAGTCGGAGCGCTCAAGCTCGGCGGGACGGCGAATGTCGTGGTAGGGCTTGGAGAGCCGCAGGGCCGAGACGCCCATGCGATTGAAAAGAGCGCAGAGGACGTTGTGGCTGAGGCCGTCGGCGTTCCACTGGGGCAGCACCACGATGGCCTGCTTGGGGCGCGCGAGATCTTTGTGCGCAGGAGCGGGAAACCAGCGGGCGTTGACGAGGTCGTTTTCAGGATAGGGTGTGCGTTCCGGCGAAGTGAAGCGCAGAAACTGGGCGGGCTTGAGCTTGCCGGCGGCGGCCCGGGTGCGGAGGGTTGCGTCACGAGCCAGGGTCTCGGGGCGCACGTTGGTGGGAAACAGTTGCGGAGTGCGCTCCTCAAGACGGAAATCGGTGGGACGGCGATAGCCGAAGAAGAGGTTGCTTTGGCGGATGAGAAGCTGGTTGATGCGGACCATCGCCGCTTCTAACCCCGCGGACGAAGACCTGTCCGCGGGGGCCCCAGCTTCGGCCGCCGCATGGTCACGTAAAGCTTCCGGAGCGGAGAGCGCGTCAGCGAATCCGTTGGCCAGGAGAAAGGGAGCGATCCACTCGAAGCCCCATTCCAAGGGGCGCACCACCCGGTTTTCGTCGCGCGTGGTGAGCCGCGTTTCCCAGCCAACCATCCGGCGCGCGTACCAGTTTGAGAACATCAATTCTGTTTAAGTTTAGCCTGTTCAAGTTTATCAGCGGGAGACGAGAGGCGCCGCAGCCATGTGGGCTGCGCTTTTCGAGAAGGCGCAAGCTACGCGGGCCTGCGCGTGTGCATGCGCGAAACCTTGTCCGCGATGAGCCAGGCCAGGCAGAGAATGGCGATGAGCGCAATGAGGCACTGCGAGATAACGCAGTAGAGGCACCAGACCTGCAGCACGTTTTTCTCAATGCTGGAGAGATGCAGGGCGTAGAGCAAGCCGAGGAGCGAGGCGGCGAAAAGCCAGGCGCGGCGGCGCGCGAGAGCGAGGATGCCCAGGAGCAGATAACCGGCCATGCCGATAACGGCCACGGGGATGTGCGTGTGCGCGATAACCGAATAGGAGCTGTGGTTGACGATGCCGCAGTCCCATCGGGTGTTGATGTCGCAGGGCTGAGTGCCGGTGGCGTAATGCACCTGGAACGCGAGCACAGAAACCACGAGACCGGCAAAGGCTAAGACGGCAACGAGGGGACGCATGACCTTCGTTTTCAGTGTAGCCGATGGACCCTTGCGGGGAGTTTGGCGCGCGGCGGCGCGGGACCGGCAGCGGCGAGATAGGATGAACGCATGAGCAAGACCGCGAGCGGCGCGCGGCGGGTTGCCCTTTTTGGGGGCAGCTTCGATCCGCCGCACCTGGGGCATTTGGCAGTGGCGCGGGCGGCGCGGACGGCGCTGAAGCTGGATACGGTGCTGTTTGCGCCGGTGGGCGCGCAACCCCTGAAGCCGGAAGGCCCAACGGCCAGCTTTGAGGAACGCGTGGCGATGACGCGGTTGGCGATCGCGGGCGAAGCGGGATTCTGCGTTTCGCTGGCGGATGCGCCCAAGCCCGGAGGCGCGCCCAACTTCACGCTGGAGACACTGCAACATTTGCGCGGCGAGTGGGGGCGGGAGTGCGCGCTGTTTTGCCTGATGGGCGCCGACTCGTACTTTGGACTGCGGCGGTGGCATGGCGCCGCGGAAATTCCTTTTGCGGCGCCGTTGATCGTGGCTTCGCGGCCAGGCGAAAGGATGGATCGCCTGCAAGCCGCGCTGCCGGAGGGATTGACGATGGAAACCGCACCGGAAGGCGAACGCGAGGTGGGCGGCGTGGCGCTGCGGGAATTTGTGGTGAAGAACGGGAGCGGCGATTGCGCGCCTCTCTATGTGTTGCCGGAACTGGACGTGGAGATCAGCGCCTCGCAAATCCGGGCGCGGATGGAGGCCGAAGCGCGCGTGGCCGCGGATGACGTGGGCGAGGCGCTGCTGCCGGAGGCGGTGGCCGCATATGTGCGCGAGCGCGGGCTTTATCGATAATTTACAGAAGCGATCAAAACCGAAACCAGTGAATCCCACCCTAGCCGCAAAAACAAAGACGCGGCTAGAGCGGGGGCCCACTTTTATCGATAGCGTTGCTTGGAGCGGCCCAGGTTTACCGCCTGCTTGGCGAGGCGATACGATGGGCTATGGAGAGCTGAACCGACGCATGAGCACAGTCCCGGCGCACACGCAGACGCGCATTCTTGTTCAAGCCGCAGCCACGGTTTGCGAAGAAAAGAAGGGCCAGAACACCCGCATTCTCGAACTCGATCCAGTGGACTCGGGACTCGCCGATTTTTTCCTGGTGACGTCGGCGGTCAACGACCGGCAGGCGATCGCGATCGCCGATGAGATCGAGTTGCGCCTAAAGCGCGATTTCGGCGCATATGCGCACTCGGTGGAGGGCCGACGGCAGGGGGAATGGATTTTGCTCGACTACGTGGATTTCGTAGTTCACGTGTTTCTGGTCGAGCGGCGCGCTTTTTATGACATCGAGAGGTTGCGCAAGTCGGCGCGGCCGCTGACGCCGGCGGAGTTCGACGCGGAGTTGAAAGCGGCGCTGGCGGCGAAAACGCGCGCAGCGCGCGGCAAGGCGGCGCGGAAAAAGCAGACTGGAACGCAGCCGGCGAAAGCGAAGAGAACCGCGAAGAAGGCTGGCGCTTCGCCGACCGGCAACACGAAAGCCGCTGCCGGGAAGAAGGCGGCCAGAAAGCCCTCGGCTACGCACCCCCGTTGACTCTCAAGGGAATTCGGCGCAAAACGCGGCGGGGAACCCGAAGGCTCCCTGCGCAATTGCGAATCGAACCAAGGCGGAAGCGGGTTCCGCGGCGGTTGTTAGAAGACCACCTTCAGCGCGAACTGGCCAAAGCGGCGCTCGTCGTGGTTGCCGCCAGTGGCCGTCGTGCCAAGCCCGCCTCGCTCCTCTTCAACGTAGAGCGGGACCGTCGGACTGGGGCCGTAGTCCAGGGTGGTGGTGTTGACGTAGTAGTTGTGGTGGTTCAGCACGTCGAAGCCTTCGGCGCGGAACTGCAATTGCGTGCGCTCGGTGAAGGGGAAATCCTTTTGAACCGCGGCGTCGATGTTCCACGCGCCGGGACCGCGGAGCGAGTTGCGGCGCATCATGTCGCCGGGGAAGGGTCCGAAGTCGGAGATGCCCAGAACGCTGCTGTAGGGAACAGCGCTCTTGGGGAGCGGAATATTCAAGCCGTTGAAGAGGTTGGCGCCGACGACCTGGGGTGATTTGGCGACCTTATAGCTGGTAAGGGGAGTGGCAGGCTCCAGACGGGGCACGGTGTAGTCGGTCTCATCCTCGCCGTAATCGAATACGGAGAACGGGATGCCACCACGCGCGGTGAAGATGCCGGAGAGATTCCAGCCGCCGAGAGCCTCGCGTTCAGCGTAGGTCCCACCGTTTTTGAACCACGGTGTCGCCCAGATGGGAGAAATGGTGACGCGATTACGTATATCGTAATCGGAGCTGCCCCAATCGAGGCCGGGATCGGCCAGGGAGGTATAACCGAGCGAACCGATATAACCGGAGCCGCCCTGCAGGCTGTCGCCGAAGGTGGAGCTCAGGTCGTCGAGCGAGTGGGCCCAGGTGTAATTGGCGACCAGCATCACGCCGGAGTTGTGAAGGTTCTGCGACTGCAAACCGATGTTTAACGCGGAATAGTTACTGGCTGCCGCGCTGCCGCGCATATTGACGTTGGTGTATTGCGGGTTGGGGCGGGTGAGGCACTCCGAGGCGTTCAAACCGGCTTCCGTCGCGGATTCGCCCGCGGCGAGGAGGGCGGCTTCCGTGTTGAGGTTGTCGACGCCGGAACCGGCGCAAAGTGGACCGATGGCGTTGGGATCGTTCAGATAGACCTGACCGGCGCCAATCTGGTTGACATTGGCCAAATCGTAGAGGTGGGCGCCGCGCGCGCCGGCGTAGCCCACATCGAGAACAGTGCCGGGTTTGAGCTGGTGCTGCACGTCGAAGCTCCAGAACTGGGTTTGCGCGACTTCGATGTTCTGATCCATGTGGCGCAGTTCCACAGGCGGCAGATACGATGGGCCGGTGGCTTGACCCAAGGGGCCAAGGTCCGAGTTGGTTACCGTGGCGATGCAGGTCGCACTTTCTGCGGAACAGGCGTCGCTGATGACGGCGCTGGCGGGAGGATTGAAGCTGGCGTTGAAGGTGACGTTGCCGAAGTTGCGCTCATAGCTGATGCCATAGCCGCCGCGGAGGCTGGTGCGGCCGTTGCCGAAGAGGTCATAGGCAAAGCCGACGCGCGGCCCCAAGGTGCCCCAGCGGGGCTTCCAGAACTCGCCGATCGGGCTCTGCTGCGTGAGGAAGACGTTGCCGGTGCGGACTTGCTGCTCCAGTCCCGTGCCGGGACCGAAGTAGAAGTTCGAATCGAGATCCTGGTGGTTATTGTGCTGCACGCCGTAGTGCTCCCAGCGCAGCCCGTAGTTCAACGTCAACTGGGGCGTGACCTTGAAGCTGTCCTGACCATAGATGGCCCAATCCCTGTAGCGATAGCTGCGGGCGTAGTTGGCGCCAGTGAGCGGCGTCTGAACCTCGCAGGATGAACTATCGACGACGTTGCCGAAGCCGGGGCTGGTGTCGGGGGGAATGGTCTGGTCGATGGGGCAGGGGAGTTTACCCTGACCGTTGGCGCGGGTCTCGAAGTCGATTAACGGCGCGCCGCCGGGGTTTCCCGCGGTATTCATCATGTCGTTCAAGCTGTCCTGGAACGTAGCCCCAAGCTGCTCGACGGCCTGGTCATAGGCGGCGTAGGCGTAATCCAACTGGATGTAGGTTCCGAGGAAACCGAAGCGCATGGAATGCCTGCCCTTGGTCCAACTCAGGTCGGGCTCGATCTGTACGGTGTTCTGGGGTCCGCCAACCGGGACGCCGCCTTCGCCCGGTATGCTGTAGTTTTCCAGTCCCGGCATCTGAATGGTTATGCCGGTAACCGGGTCGGTGGGCGAGACAAACATCAGGTTCGGAGTGAAGGTGAGCGCATTGTCGAATGAGGTGATGTTGTTATAGCGCGTGTAGCTCACCTTCGCGGAGAGGAACAGACTGGGCGTGAAGGTATGGGCCAGAGAGTAGAGGTAGCTCTGGTTCAGGTAAGTGGAGCCGACGTCGTACTGGGGATAGGTGCTGTAAGCGGTGGACCCGACGAACTGGTTGGAGCTCTCGCGACCGGCGCGAAAGTACATTTGTGTCTTATCGGTGGGGTTATAGTCCACGCGGCCCACCAGAGCGTAGGTGTTTTGAGGAATGCCGCCGCCGGCGTCAAAGGGGGCGGTGAAATTGTAGGTATCGAACATGGGAGTGCTGGCGGGAACGGTCGTTGAAGGGTTGCCGTTGACATTGCCAAAAGCGATCCCGGCGCTTGCAACTTGCCCCACCGTCGTTGGGGGAACGGTTGTCGAGGGCTTCAGCGTGGTTTGGCCGTAGGTGGAGTAATAGGATTGAATATCCGAGGGCATTAGAGCGATGAAGGCGGGATCGAAGTTTTCTTCGATCTCGGAGGCGGCGCTGCGCACGCGCGTCCACTCCGTGCTCTCAAAGATGAAGATCTTGTTCTTCTTGATGGGCCCGCCGGCGGCGTAGCCGAACTGGTTGCGGGTGTAAATGCCCTTGGGATCGACGATGGCGCCTGCCGCCGCGTTGGCCGCATCGTTGGCGTAGGTATTGGCGGTGTAGTCCGAGAGGCGGTTGAACTCCCACGCCGAGCCGTGGATCTGATTGGCGCCCGATTTGGTGGTGACGTTGAGGACGCCGCCGGAGGCGCGGCCATACTCGGCCGAGTAGTTGTTGGTGATGACGCTGTATTCCTGAACGGAATCGACAGGAACGTCTTCGCCCACGCCAACGCTGAAAATGGCCACGTTCTCCACGCCATCGAGGAGAATTTCGGTGCCCGATTCGCGCTGGCCGTTGATGGCGTAGCCGACGCCCCGATCGGTCTGGTTCTGTCCGCTGCCGCCGGTGACGGCGCTGCCGCCGTTGTTGGTGCTGTTGTCGCCCGCCGAGACGTTGCCTGAGATGGAGACAAAGTCGTAGGGGTTGCGGGTGAGGCTGGGCAACTGCAACATCTGCTGGGTGTCGACGACCTGGGAGAGCTCCTGGCTTTGGGTGTTGACCTGGGCGCCGCCCTCGGCGATGACCTGCACCTCCGTGGTGGCGGCGCTAACCGAAAGCTTGGCGTCGAGGGTGACGTGACTGCCCACGGTCACTTCAGCCCTGGCGGTGAACGGCTGGAAATTGCCGGAATTGATGGTGACCTGGTAGGTGGCGGGCTCGAGGCCGGTGACCACGTACAGTCCGCTCCCGTTGGAGGTAGCGGTGCGCTCTTCGTTGGTGGCGAGGTTCCTGACCGTTACAGTCGCGCCGGGAACAATGGCCCCGGAGGGGTCAGTCACCGCGCCGGCGATTTGGCCGGTTTCGACCTGGTGGGCGGAAGCGGCCAGCGCACCGAGAAGGATCGTGGCGAACACGCCAACCGCACATTGGAGCGTGGATCGAAGCGTTCTGGGGCGAAGGCGGCGTCGACCAGAAGCGGATACCGGTGCGAGCGGCGCAACGAAAAACCAGGAAAACCTCATAAACCCTCCCCATAAGGCGTCAGGCTGAGCCCTTTGCTTCGGCGTTCCGGTGAAACGAAATTCCGATCCGCCCGTGAATGCTGCACATCGACGGAAAACGTAGAGGGAAGTAGCTTCAGTTCGTCCCCACTGTCATTTTCCTGCTGCACTTTCAGGTCAAAAAATGGCTGGTAATCCGAAATGGGAAGTGCACGCCGGGCGCCATTCTGAAAAACACCATCCCTTACCGGCTTACTATCTGCAAACAAAAGTGTTATTGACAAACGGCGGGCATGCTCGGGGCGCTCGGCTATGAATTTACGGAGAAATGCGAAGGAAGATTCCAAAACAAGGATGTACATGTGGATTTTGGGAGAGCAGGGAAGTCGGGCGCAAGGTTTCAGGCTGTTGGTTTGAGGGGGATCAGGGATCAGGGAACAGGGATCAGGGGACAGGGATCAGGGGACAGGGAACAGGTGCGGGGACGGGGTCAGGACTCGGGTTAAAAGTTGATCCTGGCCACGATTTGGGCGGTGCGGCCGGGGGCAGGGTCGCCGTTGGCGTCGTTGCCGGCTTCGGTATTGCCCGAATTGCGGACGGCAAGCACATTGCCGAACAGCGGGCCGTCGGTGAAGTTGCTGTCGGGGTTGGCGAAGTTGGCGTGGTTGAAGATGTTCGCGCCCTGGAGCATGATCTGCAGATTGCGGGCGACGTCGTGGCCCAGCGGGAATTGCTTATAGACGCTGAGGTTGGTGTAATCGAAGCCGGGTCCGTGGAAGAAGTTGCGCTTGACGTTGCCGAAGGTTCCGATGGGCTCCTGGCTGAACAGGCTGGTGTCGAAGTACAGGTGGGTGACGGGATTGGAGCGGGGGTTATATTGGGGAATCGCGAAGCTCGATGTGTTCTCGTTGTCGGGGCAGGAATAGTAGCTGAAGCGGTCGCACCACAGCGAGTTGAACGTGCCGATGTTGGTGACGGTGATGGGGAAGCCGGTTTGCAGGACGGTAAAGCCGGCGGCGTGCCAGCCGCCCAGGATTTCATTGACGGCGAAGTGGTTGCGCAGGGAGGAGAACAAGGGAAT
>JASHUH010000331.1 GCA_030040115.1 Acidobacteriaceae bacterium
GACGCTCGCGGCTCCAATAATTCTGCTGCTCAGAGGCGAACTCTCGCGAGTGGTAGGTTTGTGCCTGACCCGCGGAGAGGGCCTTCGAGATGGTCAGCATGCACTTGGACTCCGAGGAAGAGTGCGGCAACATCTCGCACTGCCTTGCGGCTAAGGTAACTCAATTTCGATGCGCGTGATCGTCTTACAGAAAATGATTTTTGATGAACTACATCGCTCGCGACCGCGTCAGTACTGCATATTCGCGTACATTCGTCGCTCTTCTTGTGTGCTTGTCGCTGTGCTTGGCGCACTTATTGGAACTGAATTCATCACCGAATTCCGCGCTCAATTGCACGGTCAATCGATCCGACAACGCTCGGGCTAACTGGGCCGAATGACTGCCGCAAACTCCGACGATTGTGGGTCGCTTCAAGGTCGCAATCGTCGGGTCTGAGCGAGGCTTTTAGTTGGGCGATAGGAAGGTCAGCAGGAGCGAAGATGGTTCGCTCACGGAACGCATCACTGTTCGTTCGAGAGGAAATCGGGAGACTAATTGCAGCCCGAAGAGGATGCTCATCGGAAGCGTTGCGAAGTGGGAAGCAACTGCTTCGCGAGCGTTCGCCGTTGAGATCTGCGAGCGCTCGACGAATCCTTCAGTCAATCCACTGCGATTCATCCCAGAGTTTCGGCTTGCGATTAGCCGACCGGATGCCCGCACTTCCGGGGAATATGAAGCCCGGTTTCATTGGTCTCTTCGGATGGTTAATCGGAGGTGCTTCTAGCGTCAGTTGCGGAGCGGATTCCGGCGGCATCGAGGCCGGCAACGATAGCTGATCTCTGCGGATGTCTGCGCGTATCACTTCCGAATCCCGCTTCGCATCAGTTGCGCGGCTCGTCTGAAGCGCGTCCTGAACAGGTCTGATCAAGAGCGTTTCAACCCGTTGCCGGAGATTCCGGCGCAATTCGATTCGGCTCATAATCCCCCGCCGATTGGCGGGCGAATCCCAGTGGTAATCGGAGGTCCAATCGGGTTCGGTTAAGGCTGTCCAAAGCCGTCTCCATTCGGCTGCTAATCCCCGCCGGACAAAGACAATTGCGATGGCAATCCAAGCCAAGAGGTAGACACACCCGTCGAGCAACGGTTCCATTGTCATGTGCCAGAACCTTTGACCCGCGTAGAAATGTTCCCGCAACAGGTCTTCCAGCGCCGCGGATTCGACCGACATTGGCTGGGCTTTTTCGATCCCCGTCCACCCTCCTTCGACAGCCGATTGGGAGAACTGAAGGGGTAGGTCTCCCGTCTCTCCGCGGACCACATCGGGAGCGAGAACGATCTCGCTTTTCCGTCCGGGAGCCGTCTTGAACAGCGGATCGATCCGGGTTATCGAGCCGGGGTGTTTCGCGCCTTCAGTGCTTAAGAAATATGTCGGCCAATAGTATCGCTCAAGCGGCGAAAGCTCCAGAGCGAGCCAGGTCCACCAGAGGAACCATTGAGCGACTGCAAAGCCGGCCAGCAACGCGGCGGTTCGCCATGGGAAAGCCTCGGCCAAGCGTCGCCATTGCACTGCTATTCCCCTTGGCTTCCGCCATCATTCCGGCGCGTTCTGGTCAGGACTTCCTCTGCCTTCCGATCCTTGATCGTTTCGGCATACTCTGAGATCTTGCGCAGGTCTTCCTTGCTCAATGGTCCTTCGGAAGCCTTGGCGAACAGGTTCAATACCAGGGCGCGAACGCCCAGAATCTCCGCCAATAAGATTGGATCAGTCTGCCCTTCCCGCTCTTGATGAGCCTGGGCAAGCGCTGCGTCGCGGAGCCATTCGGAGACCTTTTGACCTGCGCTCGTCGCCGCCGATTCCACCGCGGCAAACTCTGCTTCAGTCAGTCGAGTCGCGATGGATTTGGTCCGATAAGCCTCGCTGGCCGGCGCGGCGGGAACCGAGGGCGGGATCGAAGTGGGCGGCTTGGCGCTGGAAGATGCCATCGGGAGAAAACGCCTTGCGTGAGGTTTCAGCTCTTGACCGAGTTGGATGCGCATTCGTGGCGGGACGTTTGATAACCGCTTAGCTGGCAATGTGTTCACGCACGTAAACGCGGCGGCGGCATTAAGACCGGCTCCCATCGGAGGCCGGACCCACTCGAATGACGATGAGAAGTGTGCAGGTGGCATTGGAACTTGATTCGAGCTAAGTTCGTGGCGCGACGCATGTTCGTGGAACATGAGAAGAATACATTCTTCTCATAGCTGGCTAACACCCGCAGCGAGGACGGCGGTCAAGGGCGCGCGGCACTCTGCGCGTTCATCGGAGCGTGGCGCAGACCCTTGATGGCCGCCGCAGCGGAGGGTACGCGCGCGAGCGCGTGGACGCTCGTTCTACCGTTGATCCTTTCTTCTCAGTCTGTTTACGCTGCTGCGGTCCCGCGTATAAGCTTCGCCGCCCGCTTCGAGCAGAATTCGCAACTACCTACCCATTTTCAAGACGTTAGCAAATGCCACCGCGTAAACGCCGCGTTATTTGCAAATGCTGGCCGCACACCGCTGATTCCAAATATGTTCACGCGCGTAAACGCGCGGTATCTTTACAGCTACCCAGCCGGGGTGTCATGTCGCAGCGTCAATCCGGTGCGAGCCGAAGGCGAGCACCGAACCGGCAGGATGTAGCAGATGAAAGAGCTGTACGGTGAGGGCCTGGCGAGCCACACCGGCTCCGAGTCTTGCGGGCATGGCCGCAAGGTCAGATACGAAGCGTAGACAGGAACTACGGGCCAGGTTATCGAGCCGCGAAATATCCCTAACTTCAGGACGCCGACGCCCTGACACAACGCGGAAGGCAACATTCGGGGGAGCGCTAATGCGAGTTTCACCGAGGTCCTGCGCGGTCTGTGACCCTGGCACGTAGGGACGCATCTTGCACGGAAGTTGAGAGGTCCCGGGTTCACCCGAGAGCGGCCAGCGTTCTCGGGACGCATCGG
>JASHUH010000332.1 GCA_030040115.1 Acidobacteriaceae bacterium
GGCCGGCGCAGCAGCAATCCATATTTGCCGCCCGAGCAGTATTGCAGCATCAGCAGCGCCAGGCCGCCCACGGCGAAGCCGAAGGTGAGCATCAGCCCGAGCATCCAGGCGCGCAGAAAATGATCCCAGCCTAGACCGTCCTGCGCCTGCCCGAGAAACGCCAGGATCACCGTGGCGGCGGCGAAAATCGCGCAGACGGCCAGCGCGCGATTTCGCCAGCCGTCCACAAAGGCCGGCGCTCCCAGTTCTTTGGGAAGCGGTCGATCGAAGATTGCGCCGTGTAATTCTTCAGCCATTCCGTAAATCCTTACTTTGTGTTTGCGGGTGCCTTCGTGTTTGTTGGAGCCGTCTTGGTGATTGGAATCGTAATTTTCGGGTATGCCGCACTCGGTCGGCCCATGGCCGGATTCCCCTGGCCTGCCGGCGGCGGAAGCGCATCAACGGCCGTGGACGGCAGCGCCCATGGCTCGGCAAAGCCCTCAGGCAAATTCTCTTGGCGGGCAATGTCTTTGAGATTTTGCACCAGAGTACCCGCAGGCACGTCCTGCAGGGTTGCGTTTTGGCTGAGCTGCAGAGCGCGAATGTAGGCCGCCACGGCCCAACGATCGGCCGGTGTAAGCTGCGCCGAGTAATCGGGCATAGCGCCGAAGCCGTGCGTCATCACGTAAAAGTAGTGCGATACCGGCTGCGACAGCCGAACCTGGTCATGGAAATTGCCGGCCGGCTTGTAGCCGCGCATCACAATCTCTCCCTCGCCGTTCCCCACCCGCGAGTGGCAGGGCGTGCAGTAGATATTGAAGCGCTCCTGTCCTCGCTTGAGCACCGTCATAGTCACCTTAAAAGGCATCAGGTCCGGCTCTTCGCGCTCGCCGTTGGGGCCCGGCACGGTCCCGGTGTAGAAGTAGCTGTCCGCATGCAACTGGCCGCGGGCGACGGTGTCGACCACTTGCGGCCGCGCGGCGCGATGATCGGGAAAGAAGTCGGAGCCGCGCTGGGGAATCATCTTCGGCTCGTTCTGCATGTCCTGCCGGCAGCCGGCCGCGAACAGAAGCGCGGCGAAGCCGAGCAGGGCCGCGACCCGGCCCAACGCCCTCTGATCCCCAATCCCTACCGGGGTCCCCAGCGAGCGTTCTTTGCTCGATGGGGTGGCTGTTCCCTGATCCCTGTCTTTCATCAGTACTCTACCTCCACCACGGAAACCGGCTCGAGCCTTTCCAGATAAGCCTTCGATTCCACCAGGTCGAACTTGGGATCCAACGCCTCGAGACAAAGGAAAAACTTGTCGGTGGTGGCGCCGCTGCGAAAGTTGGGCGAATTGAACAAAGGGTGATAAAGCGTTGGCAGGCCGTTGAGCGCCAACATGCCGAAACCCGCTGAAAGCCCCGCCCACAAAATCGTCCATTCGTAAGCGGGCACCAGGAACGCCGGCCACGAATACGTGGGCCGCCCGGCTACATTGATGGGAAAGGCCAGCACTGAAATCCAGGTCTCGAGAGCATACATGGCCGCGCCGCCCAACAAACCTCCAATAAGGGTGATCAGCGGCACCTTGTTGCGAGGGACGTGCATAGCCTCCGCCGCTTCTTCGAGCGGATATGGAGTGTAGCAATCCAAACGCCGCCAACCGTCCTCGTGCGCTTGCCTTGCGGCCCGCACCAGGTCGCCCGGAGTCCTGAATTCGGCCAACAGGCCGTACGTTCCTTCGCGTGGGGGCATTAGAGTTTCTCCTCCAGCAAACCACCCCTTGTGGGGTCCACGGGAATCTTTGTCCAACCGGTTTGCCGCCGATTGGGTTTCGCCATCTGCATTACTCCACCACCTCCGGCCCGGTTTTGGCCCTGACCTTCGAGGACGGCAGAAGCAGGCGCACTTCGTTCATGGGTATCATGGGCAAAAAACGCACAAACAGCAGGAACATGAAGACGAAAAAGGCCAGGCTCCCGAAAAGCGTCATGTAGTCCCACTTCGTCCCGCGATAGGTGCCCCACGCCGACGGCAGAAAATCGCGGGTAAGACTGGTGACGATGATGACAAACCGCTCGAACCACATGCCGGTGTTAACGATGATCGACATCACGAACATGAACGCAATGTTGGTGCGCCACTTGCGCACCCACAGTGTGGTCAGCGGGATAAACAAATTGAGGGTGAGCAGCAACCAGTAGGACCAGCCCATCGGCCCGAACGCCCGGTTCCAGAACGTGAAAGCTTCCCAGTGGTCGGCCGAATACCAGGCCATAAAGGCTTCCATCCCATACCCGTACCCCACGATGAAGCCCGTCACCAGCATGATCTTTCCGCAGTTGTCGATATGGCGCTCGGTGACCAGCGCCTCCAGGTGGTAGAACTTGCGCAGCGGAATGGCCAGGCTTAGCACCATGGCAAAGCCGGAGTAAATGGCGCCGGCGACAAAGTAGGGCGGGAAAATGGTTGTGTGCCAGCCCGGCAGCACGGCCACGGCAAAATCGAAGCTGATGACCGTGTGCACTGAAAGCACCAGCGGCGTGGCCAACCCGGCCAATAGCAGGCAGGAGGTTTCATAGCTCATCCAGTGCCGCACCGAACCGCGCCAGCCCACTGAAATGATGCCGTAAAAATACTGCGCGATCTTGGATTGCGCGCGGTCGCGCAGAGTGCCAAGATCGGGAATCATGCCGATGTACCAGAAGACGACCGAAATGGTAGCGTAGGTCGAGACCGCGAAAGTGTCCCACATCAGCGGCGAACGGAACTGCGGCCAAACATCCATCGTGAACGGCAAAGGCAGCAGCCAGTACCCCAGCCAGGGGCGGCCGACGTGAATCACCGGAAACATCGCCGCGCAAATTACGGCGAAGATGGTCATAGCCTCGGCAAAGCGGCTGATGGAGTTGCGCCAACCCTGCTTGAACAGCAGCAGAATGGCCGAGATCAACGTGCCCGCGTGCCCGATGCCGATCCACCAGACAAAGTTGATGATGGCGAATCCCCACGCCACCGGCTGCGTAATGGCCCAGATGCCTACGCCCTTGAGGAACAACCAGGTCAGGGCCACCATGAGCATGGTTGCGCCCGCGCCCGCCACCGCAAAAAATCCAAACCAGCCCAGCGGCGTATGCGGCGTGAGCACAATGCGCGTTACCTTCTCGGTAACCGACAGAAAGCTCTCACCCGGCGCAATGACTCGGTATTCCCCGGTTGCGGGATCGACACGGTCGTGAATGTTGACTTTGCTGGTTGCCATCGTGGATTAACCCTTGGCCGGATCGTACTCGACCGGCGTTTCTTCCAGTTCGGAATTGGGATTTGAAACTTCCGCCACGTAGGTCGTGCGCGGACGCGTGTTGATGTCGGCAATCACCTGGTAGCTGCGCTGCATCGCACGCAATTTCGTCACCCGGCTCATCTTGTCGTTCAGGTTGCCGAACACGATCGCCTTGGCCGGACAGGCCTGCTGGCACGCGGTTATAATCTCGCCGTCGCGGATCGGCCGGTTCTCCTTGTCCGCGGTGAACTTAGCCTCTTCGATCCGCTGCACGCAGTAGCTGCACTTCTCCATCACACCGCGCGAGCGCACTGTCACGTCGGGGTTGCGCATCAGCGCCAGACTCGGCGTTTCGTAGTCGGAGAAGAGCAGGAAATTGAAGCGGCGCACTTTGTAGGGGCAGTTGTTGGAGCAGTAGCGCGTGCCCACGCAGCGGTTGTAGACCATCATGTTCAGGCCTTCCGGCGTGTGCACAGTCGCGCCCACAGGGCAAACTTCTTCGCAGGGCGCGTTCTCGCATTGCTGGCACAACATGGGTTGCAGGTGCGCCCTCGGCGCCGCCAGGTCGCCCTCGAAATATGTATCGATGCGAATCCACTGCATGGTCCGCCCGATGCGCGCCTCCTGCTTGCCCACCACGGCGATATTGTTCTCGGCGTAGCAGCTCACAATGCATGCATTGCACCCCACGCAACTGTTCATGTCGATCGACATGCCCCAGGCGTTTTCCGTGGATGCCTTCGAGTAGTCCCAGTTGGGGAACAGCGACGTGTCCAGGCTCGGCGTATCGTAGCGGTACCCCTCATGGGCAAAGTTCGGGTTCGCCTTGAATTCATCCAGCGTCGCGAAGCGAACGATGCCGCGTGGGCCGAGCGCCTCGTCGCCTTCGAGCGAGTTGTCACCGGCGCCCTGACCCAGAAGGGATTTTGAGCGGTGATCCTGATAGTGGCTCTTCGTGATCGCCACGCCCCACTTGCCCGGCACATGCCGGACCGATCCCGTCGCGTAGAACGGCGCCCAGGTGTTGCGGAGCTGGTATGCATTGAAGC
>JASHUH010000333.1 GCA_030040115.1 Acidobacteriaceae bacterium
CCTCGACGGGCGTCTCCCACTCCGTCAATCTAAGCCTCACTGTCGATTGAGTCCAGAGCCTCGGCAATGCGCGCAAAGCGCGATCGGTGACATCTATACTTGAACTTTCGAGATTGAATTGCAGCTTCCTGCGTGCGGACCGCACCCGCCGGAGGGGAATGGGACGCATGAGCGCCAGGGTAACCGTAGAGGATGTGGAGCGCGTCGCCGAGTTGGCGCACCTGGAGCTCAGCCGCGAGGAAACCGGGCGCATGCTGCAGGATCTGAACGCCATCCTCGACTATATTTCGGAGCTGAACGAGCTCGACACCACGGGGGTGGCTCCATTGGCGCAGGTGGTTGAGCTCGGAGGCGAACTCGGCAAGGTGACCGGTGGCGGCGCCTTGCGCGCAGATGCGATCGAGCCTTCGCTTTCCCGCTCCATTGTCTTGCCGCAAGCGCCGGAAACGGATGGCGCTTTCTTCAAAGTGCCGAAAGTCATTGAAAGATAGAAATGAGTGGCTCCGGGGCCAGGCACGTGGGACGAGAGAACAGAGGAGTGGGATGAGTGGCGAGGTCAGGGGTACTGAATCATTGGTGGAAAAACCGCAGACTTTGGCGGCTCTGCGCGGCGAGATCGCTTCAGGACGGGTGAAGGCCGCCGAACTCGCTGCCAGCTACTATGAACGGATCGAAAGGAAAAACCCCCGCCTGAACGTCTATTTGAGCCTCACCAAGGAGCGAGCCTTTGCACAAGCCGAGCGCATCGACGACTTGGCCGCCAAGGGCGATCCGTTGCCCCCGCTCGCCGGCATCCCAGTAGGCATTAAGGACGTGCTGGTGATGCGCGGCGCGCCCTCCACAGCCGGCTCCAGGATCCTTCAGGGCTACCAGCCTCCCTACGACGCAACTGCGGTCTCCCGCCTCGAGGCCGCCGGCGCGGTGCTTCTCGGCAAACTCAACTGCGACGAGTTCGCGATGGGCTCCTCGAACGAGAACTCGGCCTTTGGGCCGGTGCGCAATCCGGTGGATCCGGAGCGCGTCCCCGGGGGTTCGAGCGGCGGTTCGGCTGCGGCGGTGGCGGCGAATCTCGCCGTGGCCACGCTGGGCACCGATACCGGCGGCTCCATCCGCCAGCCGGCCAGCTTTTGCGGGGTGGTGGGCGTTTTGCCCACCTACGGACGCGTCTCGCGCTTCGGCCTGATTGCCTTTGCCTCTTCGCTTGATCGCGTGGGTCCCTTCGCCGCCAACGTGCGCGACGCCGCCACTCTGCTCGGCGTCATCGCCGGCCACGATCCCAAGGACGCCACCAGTTCACGAGCTCCCATTGAGGACTACGCCGCCGAAAGCGACACGCCGGTGGAGGGTTTGCGGATTGGCGTGCCCGAGGAGTACTTTGCCGAGGGCCTCGATCCCGAGGTGCGTGCGGCCCTCGAGAAGGGAATCGACGCGTTGCGGGCCGCGGGCTGCACGATCCAGCCGGCTTCGTTGCCCCACACCCAGTACGCCGTGCCCACGTATTACCTGATCGCCACCGCCGAGGCGAGCGCCAATCTTGCCCGCTTCGACGGCGTGCGTTACGGCTATCGTTCGCCGCACTCGGCAACCCTGTCGGACATGTACAGCCATTCTCGCGACGAGGGCTTCGGCGCCGAAGTCAAGCGCCGCATTCTGCTGGGCACGTACGCGCTCTCGGCCGGCTACTACGATGCCTACTACCTCAAGGCGCAGCAGGTTCGCCGGGTGCTGGCCGAAGAGTTCCAGCGTGCTTTTGCTCAAGTGGATGCGATTGTAACGCCGACCTCGCCCGGGCCGGCGTTCAAGTTGGGTGAAAAGACCGACGATCCGCTGGCCATGTACCTGGCTGACATTTACACGGTTACCGCGAGCCTGGCGGGTATTTGCGGTGTTACTGTGCCCTCCGGGGCCACCGCGGCCGGGCTGCCCGTGGGGATGCAGGTGCTGGCTCGGCCCCTGCATGAAGGCGCCGCTTTCCGAGTGGCGCGCGCCGTGGAAGCCGCGCAGATTTAGCGACGGATCGGCTTTTCGCACTTACTCTTTTCAATCCCTGTGATTCATCTCACAGCGCTCGCTAGTTTCCTGGGTTTTCAATGACCCTGCGGAGGCTTGCGCCATGCGACGCTTTCCCGGACCAGCGATTCTCATTCTTCTCTTTGCAGTTGGCAGTTCGTCCGCCCCCGCCGCACCACACAAGGGCCATACGGTGGTCCTGGGCGCGGTCAGGAAAGTGGCCTATTCTGAGACCGGCGATCCAGCTGGAGCCGCGCCCGGCGAGGACTCGCTCAAAATTCGGGCCCTCCTGATCGATGGCGCGCTCAAGGAATGGACCACCGGCGACGCTCATGACGTCACGGACCGCAGTTTTGTGGTCCGGCGCGCTCTTCGCCTCAACGACGCTCTGCCCAGCGACCAACCAGCCAAAGACCCCAAAGGAGCATGGGTATGGCAGCGCGGCCCATGGCTGCTGGTGGATCGCGTTACCGGCCATATCGCCGCCCTCAAGCTGCCCGACTACGATCCGGGCGTGAGCCAGGTGGCCTGGTTCCGCGATTATGGCGCTTATTGCGGGCTAACGCCCAGCGGGAAGAGTCTTTATGCCGTGGTCGCGCAGATCGCCGCGCGTAAGCCGGTGCTGGCCAAGAGGCTTGCCGCCTTCGACGCGGCGAGCCACTCCGATCCCGCGTGCGCTTCTCCCGAGTGGCAACGCGAACCGCTCCGCGTCACCTTTCATCCGGCCGGCAAAGATGCGATGGCCTACGACATCGTTCCCGGCTCGGCGGTTCTGGTGGAAGACTCGGACGATGAGGCGGAAACGCACTCTCCATCGAAATGAGCGCTTGCCCCCGTCTCCGCCGCCCGGCGCGCCTCGCCTTGACACCGAACCGGCCGCGCGTATCTTATCTTTTTAGGCTCTCTTTTTGGATGCGGGGGGAACGGGACCGGTGTTCGTGCCCGTTCCCGGTCCGGAAAACCAACAGAGCGCCGTGTCGAACAGGAAGCAGACGGCAGCAGGGTCAACAAGCGTGCCGGCCACTTTCGGGAGGAAGGGGTTCCCGAGCCGCGGCAAGCTGGCCCTCCTTCCCGCGCCTGGGCCGGTTGGATCCACGGTCATAGCGGTTTCTTTGATTGC
>JASHUH010000334.1 GCA_030040115.1 Acidobacteriaceae bacterium
TGCACCCACCTGAGATCTCAGATTCCAGCAGCGAACTCGGAACGGAGGTGGCTAAAACCGCGGCACTCGAAATCGACCAAGGCCATGCTATTGGCCAGGCCGTCTCCTTGATTTGAAAGCCAGAATTTTTCAGACACTGTCTGAAACTTCTTCAAATTCTTCCGACCGTGCCTCGTTAACGTCGTGTTTAGACGAACGGACTTGCGGGAGCCTGCCAGAAGTGCTCATCCTTCAGGAAGCCTGTAAGCTGACCGCAAAGGTGCAGCCGTGCTCTGTGGGCTCAAACAAAAGATCCCCTCCAAAACTTTTCATCAACGCACGAAAGACATAGAGCCCGAGACCGCTCCAGTTCAGCCAGGAGTCCCAAAACATCTACGCCGCGTTAGAGCCCGGCGGGAAACCATGGAACTAGTTCCCCGTACGGTCGCCTGGGTCGCGATTCGTCGAGGGCAAAATCGTCAGCACCGGCCCCTCGGCGCTCTGGCCTTGGACTGGCTCCGGATTTGCGCCTTCCGGCAACACCTGCGCCAGATACCCGCTCCCCGTCGGCGTCAGAAACGTGCATGTTTCTGTTGCGCAGCCGGCAATCGTCACCGGCGAGCTCGGCGTGGGCGAAAGAATCGCCGCCGTCTCCGGCGTAAGTACCAGCAGCGTGCCGCTGCCCGCGTTCGCAAACTCAATCTGCTCCCCCCTGGGCTACAAAAACCTGCGGCGGCTGCGCTTGCCGAAAATCCCCCGCCTGTGCAATCTGCACTAGCTTTGTGCTCATCCTTTCCTCCGTGGTTACTTCGCTAAACCCGTTTCCCGGATTGCCCGGGAAGCATCCGCATCGCGGCGAAGCGACTTGAACGTTGGGCTCGCCTTAGCGTAGTTGGCCGAATAACCAAGCTGCAATGCTTTGGTGAGGAATTCGAGCGCATCTGTCCGTCGCCCAAGCACCTCGTACGCCTCCGCGACGCGTTACGCCACATCCGGATCCTTCGGCGCCAGCGCCATCGCCTTGCGCAGCAGCGGCAGAGCCCGCCTCTCGTTGTGCAGGCTGGCGTAATACTTGCCCAGCATGGAAATCGTGTAGATATCGTATGAGATAGCTCGCAACCCTACGACGAGCAAACAATGCGAACGGAAGGATAAGCTGTAGGATACACCTGACTGTTCCTATTCGTGTCGGGGGACTTGGATAGCGAATCGAGCCCTCCACTTCGACATTGCGCCGGGAGCCGAAGCCTCGGTGCTCGCCGACCAGTTTCAAACCGGACTCGCTGCGCTGCCGGGCGGGTACAGCCATCGTAACCCGCGCGGATGAAATAGGACCTACCTCGAACGCATCGATGCCATCTTCGACCGCGCTGCCGGGTTCCAGGGCGACTTGACTCTGGAACTGGGAGCATCGATGCCGCTTTGAAGGGGCACGGCGGGGAACCGGGGGAACCCTTTGGGTCGGGTCCCGTGCCGTAAAACGTGCATAAACAGCGTGGCTTTATTGAAGACTGTAAAAGTAATGTCCTGTCATTCTGAGCAGCCCGACTCGCGTGGAGCGAGTTATGGATGGAATGGACGGGGACAGAGCGGGGGTATGCTGGGGAGGCTGGGGATCGTGGAAGTAAGCCGGCTGCGCAATGGTGCGTATCGAGCCCGATCCTGAGCATGGCTCCAGACTTTGTGATCGTGATTTTAGGTGACGCTGAGCCTCTGGTCTGGCGATCCCGTTGAGGAGATTACCCGAAGCACAAGTCTGGCCCGATCCCAGCTTAGCGAGGAGAGATGAGCCAACAAAGAAGCAAGGGGAGAGGTCTGAGCCTGGAGTGCATCGAGCCTAACGCTGCGGGCATCGATGTGGGAGCGACGGAAGTTTACGTGGCGTGTCTTCCCGGCGCCGGTGGTGGATCCGGCGCGGTGTTGCCTAGGGGCTTGAATGCCGGGCTTCTCGTCGTAAGACAGCACCGCCATCAGGCCCGGCAGCGGGGCTATGAACCACCCGTCGGAGAACACCTGCAGCTCCCGCATGGGAATTGCCGTGCTGGTCATTTGTCCGAATGAGGAGCTTTGGATGGAGGCGGTTGGGAGCCCAGAATTAGGATGATTGGGCGCATTGAACGCCTCGAAGCGGAATTGCAGATCCTGTTCTCTCCAAACCGGGAACATTTTCATCACCGAAGAGTCCCACGAAAGCTCACCGGAACCATACATGCTGTTGCGGGAAAATCGCCAAAGGTGTATTGCGCCGGCTCAACGTATGCGGCACCAGGCTGGTTATAGGAAGTGTTATTAAACCAGTGAAAACGGCTCTTTCCGCCGGTGGGAGCCAGGGTCGCGCCCGAGTAGCTGGGCCGCTCGTTCTCCGTTCCGGTGTTGGCCACATCGACACCGTCGGAGAAGATGAAGGGAAGTCCGGAGCCAAGTGTAAATATCTCATTGAATTGCCAATCGCCGAACACCTCGTCGAGGAATCCGTGATTCAGGAAAGGCTCGCCCTTGCCAGTGGGCGGCTCATAGAGCAACGAGGCGGAGTCATGCGCGGGATGTTTATTGATCGGAGGCGGCGGTTCTCTTGGGCGCCATGCCGGGATGCCAGGAGCGGACACAGAGAATCCGCGATTGGACTCCGGGCGCGCTGTAAAAGCCCACGGTGGCGTTGGCCCGATAGAAATACACGTCTCCGGGTTTGGCCGGATAGCGTCCTTCGACTCCGTCGGTTCCGCTGCCCGCCGCAATATCGCCATGACCGCTGATAACCTGGTAGATTTCTTCGGCGTTGATGTGATGGTGCGGATGGTTGGTGCCGCCCGGGTCGATTTCCATCAGAAAGAGGCTGGTCACGACGTGGCCAACGTCAAAGCGGTCTCGCGTGGCGCCGGCCGGTCCCAACAGCAGACGATAGTGCGTGGTATCCGGATGGCCGCGAACAAGTTCGATGGGAACGTCTTCAATATTGGCCTTTAAAGGTTGGGCGGGCAGCGGAGAAGCTGGATATCCCTGGGTGTGAAAGCCCATCACCATGACGGTGAGAGGCGCCGCGGAACGGTTCTTCAAGGCGTGCGCAACGGTGGCGGGAATATAGAGAAAATCCTCTGTCTTGAGGGGCAGGTCCTGATCCGCGTAGGTCGCGGCGCCGGTTCCGTCCAGAACCACGTAAATCTGGTCCTCCTGCGGATATTGCACCGATGCGCAGGAGCCGTTGGGATCGACGATGGCCTCGCCATACCTGGATACGCTGCCCAAGATTGAACCGTCGATGCTGGCAGGCGGATTTTCCGGATCCCCGACGCCGACAAGAGGCTTGTAATGGCAGGTCGGGGTGGTGATGTCCGACGTCTCTTCGGGTGCCGTGGCGGTATTGCGGTGAAGGAAGGTTGGATCAACTTTCCACCCCTGCGGATGATTGTCCTGCGCAGGAGTGAAAGGCGCGCAGAGAGCGGCGATCATCCCTATGCCGGCGAACGCCGAGACGGTTCTTACCTTGAGTGAAGCTCCCTGGAAGATCATGCCTGCAACTCCTGGAATTGGCGGAATGAATGGCTGCAACAGCGCCCAGGCCGGCTGAGGACGGGGAAGAATGGAACTGACTGACACCCTCAGTCCGGTCGATTTTCCCCACTCGGCAAAGGAGGAAGCTTTCTACGCCGTTACACCGAGAAAAGGAAAATCTTTGACGCCGCGGGGATAAATCGCGTGAAACGAGGTAGCTACCTCTTTCTCGTATATGCCAGCCGATTAGATCCCTTGTGTTACTTCCAATTTACGAATGAGATGCGTTTATTATGGATCGGACTATAGCGAGCGGTTGCTTCAACTGTCAAGCGCAAAGGCTGGTTGGCTATTCGCGGGCTGGGGTTCTGGAAGCCGCCGCAATCGACGCAGCACGCTCCTTGGTCCCTCTTTTCGATTTTCGATTCAGGAGATTTACGGGCAGGCCGGCATGGAGCTGAGTTCGCAACCACGCTTTCATACGCGTAATCACCTTTTCTTGCGCGGCGGCTGAAGCGCGGGCGCCGGCGGCCGGCCTTTCTCGATCCGGGCTTGGCCGCGCCGGCCAAGGGTGAGGACGATGACGCCAAAGACCAACAGCGCCAGTCCCCACCAGAGGTCGGCGTTGAGGCCGACGCTGTTGGCGTAGAACACAGTCTTGCCCCGGATCGCCAATCCAAACGCCAGAAGGACGGCGCCGATCATGGTGAACATCATGTCCATGGGAATGCGCACATCGAGATTCATCGAGACCTGCTCCTCAATGGAAGACGGCGACCACCACGATGGCCGCGGCGAGAATGGCGGCGGCGGCTGTTTCCGGCCGCTTCCACCAGACGGGATGCCTCGGCAGCGGGGTGGTGAGGGAATGGACGAGGCCGACCAGCGCGGGGTCGGGCCGCGCCGTGGTGAAGAGACTAACTACAACGGTAAACACGAGGCTGGCGGCGAAGGCGAAGATCGCAGTCCATGCGGCGTGGGCGAACGGGCTGGGGTCGCGATGCAAGACGGCGATCCAGCCTCCATAAAATCCGGGCAGCGCGCCTGCGGGCAGTGTGAGCGCGTAGTGGAATACGGCGGCGGCAATGCCGGCGACGAGCCCTGCAAACGCGCCATGGCCGGTGGCGCGCTTCCAAAACATACCCAAGAGAAGCGTGGCCAGCAGCGGCGCATTCAACAGCGCAAAGGCCAGTGCAAGCGCCTCAAGGAGGTTATGAAAGCGGATGGCCGTGCAGGCCGCGGCAAAGGCCAGCACCATGCCGCCCACGGACGCCCATCGCGCGGCGACAAGACAATGATGGTCGTTCGCGGTTTGGTGAATGAGAGGTTGATAGAGATCGCAAGTGAAGACGGTATTGAAGGCGGCTACGCCCGCGGCCACGCCGCTCATCAGGCAGGCGAGCAGGGCGGATAATCCCAGCCCAAGAAGACCTGTGGGAAGGAAATGGGTGACGATGTTCGGCATGGCCATGGCGAAATCGAGCAGCGGTTTGCCGTTGCGGTCGAGCAGGGGCTTGCCGGCCATGGGATCGGTAAAGGAATTGGTTCGGGCAGGAATCAGGCCGCGGCCGGCCTGGACGGCCTGCGGCACAACCGTGATGTCGTGGTAGATGGCTCCATTTTCGTTGTGCACGACTTCGCTGTTTTGGGGTGTGGGCAGGCCAACGGCAACCACGCCGGAAAGGATGAGCAAGAGCGGCACAAGGACCGCGCCCGCGGCGGCCAGGAGCGGGGCTTTGCGGGCCGCGGCTGCGTCTTTGGCGGCGAAGACGGTTTGCAAGACGCGGAAATCGGTGCACCAGAAGGCGGCGGAAAAAGCGATGCCCAAACCGAGAGCCAGGGCGAGACTCGGAGCACCGGCTCGCCCGGCGCCGGTCCACTGCTGGAGATAGGTGGAGACCGGGACCTGGGCGATAAGGCCGCGCCAACCGCCGATCTGCTTGAGGCCCAGGAACACGGCAGGAACGAGTGCGGCGACCAAGACGAAGAGCTGCATGACCTGGTTGTAGAGGGCCGCGGTGAGCCCGCCGAGTAGGAGATAGACGAGCACGACGGCCGCGGGGACGGCCATGGCGATGACGAGGATCCAGGTTTGGCCAAGGCTTTGCGCGTGAAGAATGACGTCGAAGATATGCAAGGCTTGCATGAGCCAGGCGAGGGCATAGAGCGAGAGGCCGGCGCCGAAGAGGTCGATGAGGGCAAAGAGGCAGGCATTGAGGGTGCGGGTCTTGGCGTCGAAACGCAGCCCCAGGAACTCGGGCACGGAGCGGGCTTTGGAGGCATAGAAGAGCGGCGCCATGAAGAGCGCGAGAAAGAGGATGGGCGGGATGGCGCCGAGGAGATAAAACTGCGCGCTGGCAAGGCCGAATTGGGCGCCAGCCGCGGAGACGGCGATGACTTGCTGGGAGGAGACGGTGAGGCTAAGAAAGGCGAGCCCGCAAACCCAGGCCGGCATGGAGCGGCCGGCGAGAAGGAAATCCTGGGTGGAAGCAACGTAGGGTTTGAGCGAGAAGCCGACGCCGAAGACAAAGAAGAGATAGATGAGAACGATCATCCAGTCGACGGAGGCGAGGTTGGGCACAAAGGGCTCCTTGCGAGGGGCGAGTACAAAATCACTTTACGAAGAGCGAGGAGGGCCAGTCCAGAAGGGGCGGGTCGCGCACAGTGACGGGACGCTGCCGAGAGATTCTCCGGGTGATTCCGGAAGGCCGGATGGGCAGGGCGCGCCATGGGCAGTCAGGCCGCGGACGCGGAACGCGGCTTGGAGCCGGAGAAGCCGTAGTAGGTGACGTAGAGATAACAGAGGATGGGCAGCGAAAACGCGTATTGGATGCCGACCTTGTCGGCGAGGGCGCCCAGCAGA
>JASHUH010000335.1 GCA_030040115.1 Acidobacteriaceae bacterium
AGGGTGGAGTGAGCGCGGAGCATCTGGACGCCTACCTCGATGAGTTCACGTTCCGCTTCAACCGGCGCAAATCGCGCAGCCGCGGCAAACTCTTCTACCGGCTCCTCGAACAATCTGTTGCCGTCGCGCCCGTCCCCTACAAATCCTTGATCAAATCTCCCGCGCAGCCGCCCTTCTGAAACCACAAGATGTAGTAGATACCTGAGTCAAGTAAATACCCATCTTGCCCTATTTAGCTTGCCGCCGGAGCCGGCGGAGGCAGCGAAATCAGCGGCAACTCCGCGACGATCTCCAGCCCCGCCTCTCGCACCAGCTTGGCGACGATGGCGGGATTCAGGCGCGTCGCATCGAACTCCACCCGCACCGTCCGCGCCTCGCGATCCAGGCGCAGACTGCGGATGCCGTACACATCCCGGACGTGCGCCAGCGCCACAGCTACCGGTTCCGTCGGCGGAACGGCGTAGCGAAAGACGATCTCCACCGTGGTCATAGACTCATGATAGCAATGACTTCTGATGATGTTGGCGATCCCTGTGCGTCGGGAGCTGAGACCTGAAGCTGAGAGATGAAAACTACAGGCTTTTGATCAGCGCGCGGATTTCCGGGTCCGACCAATCCACCCCAAAAAACTTGCTGCGGATCATCCCCTTCCGGTCGATCAGGTACGTCTCCGGCCACATGTCCGTATGGAATAGCTTAGGCGCCGATTGGCTGGTGTCGAGAACGGTGATGTAGTCGATGTGGTGGCTCTTGACGAACTGCTTATAGGCATCGGGATCGTCGTCGATGCTCACGCCCAGAATCACCAGTTTGGGCATGTCGTGATGGAGCTGCAGCAACGACGGAGTCTCCGCTACGCACGGAGCGCACCACGAGGCCCAGAAGTTGAGCAGCACCACTTTGCCGCGATAGCTGGCCAGATGGACGGTCGTCGTCCCGTCCGAAACCGTGAAATCGGGCGCGCGTGTGCCTGGTTGGGACGGATGCGCGCCGCGGTTACACCCCGACGCCAGGGCGAGTGAAACGAGCAGCAGGAGAGCCAGGCAACCAGGAAACCGCACATCCTTATAATACGGAGCGAAGGGCTCGGAAAGAAAGCGGTGGAACGCGATGGCGAAGGACGAACCGGGCGATAGCGGCGCCGGCGAACAACGAAAAACGGTGCTGGGACTGGTCGATGAGACGGGCCAACCCATCGGCCACACCGATTGGCGCGAGTGGTCGCGCGCCACGCCGGGAACCGTTTTCGATCAGCCGGAGCCCGAGGAGCTGATCGAACTCACGGTCATTGTCCCGGCACGCAACGAAGCCGATTGCCTCACCGCGTGCCTCGAGTCTTTGGTGAGCCAGTCTGAATCCATTTTTGCGTTGGGCAAGGACTGGGAGCTGATTGTCGTCGACGACCACTCCACCGACCGCACCGCGGAGATCGCCCGCGGATACGCTGGGGTTACCGTTCTCGAGGCCGCCAAGCTCGATCCCGGTTGGACCGGCAAAAGCAACGCCATTTGGACGGCGGCCCGCCGCGCCCGCGGTCGCTGGCTCCTCTTTACCGATGCGGACACCGTCCACGAGCCCGGCGATCTACGCCGCGCCCTGCACGAGGCGGAGCGGCATAAAGTGGGCATGCTCAGCTACTCGCCCCGCCAGATCGTTCACGGCTTGGTTCAGCGCACGGTCATGCCTCTGGTCTTCAGTGAGCTCGCCCTGGCCTATCCACCTGTCAAAGTGTCTGACCCTGGACAGCGCATCGCCGCCGCCAACGGCCAATTCCTGCTCGTCGAGCGCGAAGCCTATCGCAAGCTGGGCGGCCACCCCAGCGTCGCCAACAAGGTGCTCGAAGACGTCGAGCTCGCCTTCATGGCCAAGCGCCGCCGCATCGGCCTGCGCTTCCGCTACGCCGACGACGCCGTCGCCTCGCGCATGTATCGCACCATCGGCGCCATGATCGAAGGCTGGACGAAAAACCTCGCCCTCCTGTTCAACAACACCCTCGCCACGGCGATTTGGCGCGCCGTCGATCTCCTGCTCCTCTTCGGCCTGCCGGTTCTGGCTTTTTTCCTCTGGAACGCCCACCTCGGCGTCCATTCACTCGAGTGGCTGGGCGCCGGCTGGATTTTCGCCCTGCTCTGGCTGCGCACCCTTTTCCGCTTCTATCACCGCGTGGCCAAATCGAACTTCGGCCCAATCGACTGTGCTCTTGCGCCTCTTGGTTTGCCGCTTTTCGTCGCCCTGCTCTACCGAAGCTGGTTTCAGCACCGCGTGCTCAAGCGCGTAAGCTGGAAGGGGCGGAGCTACGCTGCCTAGCACTCGGAGGGATTAGGGCCCCAGGAGCCGCGAAAAGCGGGAGCTCCCTCCGCCGTGAGACTTCAGCCCGCCCCGTGCGGCTGACTGCAAATGCGAGTGCGGCAGGAAAAGTCACCTTAGCCAATGGATTGTGAAGCCCAGACCCGCTCGTGGGCATCTTTCAGAAGAGGACTGGCATGATCTTTTTGACCCGGCGGGCCACCTTCTCGGCTGCGCACTTTTACTGGAATGATGCCTGGTCCGCCGAAAAAAACGCACAAGTCTTCGGGCGCTGCGCCAATCGCAACGGCCACGGCCATAACTACACCCTCGAAGTCACCGTCGCCGGCGAACCAGACCCGGTCACCGGCTTTGTTGTCGATCTCAAGTGGCTCAGGGATCTCATGGAGCGGGAGGTGCTCTCGGTCTACGATCATCGCCATCTCAACCTGGAGACGCCGGAATTCGCCGTCGGCAAGCTCGTGCCCACCACGGAGAATATCGCCATCGCCGCCTGGAACCGGTTGCAGCCGGCCGTAACGGCCGCGGGGG
>JASHUH010000336.1 GCA_030040115.1 Acidobacteriaceae bacterium
GGCTACGGCTCGCACCGTCTCACCAGGCTACTTTACCGCGCTCGGCCTGAATCTGTTGCGCGGCCGCCTGCTCGACGCCCAGGACGCCTCGGGAGCCAGCCACGCCGTAGTGATCGACCAGAAAATGGCTGAAGAACTGTGGCCTCATGAGAACCCACTGGGAAAACACATCATCAACGTAGCCGCGGAGAAGACCCCGGGGATCTGGAATGCGCAGTACGCGCTCGCGGTGGTGGGCGTGGTGAGCAACACGCACGAAGGCAGCGTGGCGAGCAGTTATGGCATGGAGATTTATGAGCCCATGATCCTGCTGCTGGAGCAGCCTTCCATGTATGTGCTGCTGCGCACCTCGGCAAGCGCGGGGCAAGCCGCCGATGAACTGCGCCAAGCCGTGGCCGCCATCGATCCGCTGGTCCCCGTCACCCGCGTGCGGACCCTGGAGGAGGTGGTCGGCGCAACGCAATCGCCGGTGCGATCGCTCACCTTCCTGCTCCTCGCCTTCGGAGGTTTGGCCGTAGCCATCGGCGGCGTGGGGGTTTACAGCCTCATCGCTTATGTGGTGAGTTGGCGCACCCGGGAAATCGGCATTCGCCTGGCCCTCGGCGCGCAACGCTCGCATGTTGTCTGGTCTGTCGTGCGGCAAGGGATACTGCTGGCGCTAGCAGGCTCGGCGGTGGGCTTTATGGCTTCGGCACTCGCCGCGCGTCTGCTGCGCAGCTTCCTGTTCAATGTCCAGGCCCTCGATCCCATCACGTTTTGCGCGGTCACTGTGCTAATGACGCTGCTGGCCATCGCCGCCGCCTGGATTCCCGCCCAGCGTGCGGCCAACGTCGATCCCATCAAGACCCTGCGCATGGAGTAAAGCGCGCCGAGCTTGCCCGCGGAAACCGGAACTTCAAGTCCTCTTGTCCAGGGGCGGTAAAAGGGGAAATAGCGATTGCGCTTCTCCTTCCGCAGTACACCCGAGCCTGGAACTCAAGGGTCGATTCCCTCTAAGAATCGCCACCTTGCATTGCACTTGCAAGGGGCTGCAGGTGAAGGAGAAGTGCTGCTTTACTGGGGCTGGTTTGGCTGTTGGATGGGGCCGGTGGAGGGCGATGGGTTGGAAGTGCCGAAGCTCCCACCGCTATTCATGCCGCCGAAACCGTTGCTCATACCGCCGTTGGTCGATCCGCCGAATCCCGTGCCCCCAAAGCCATTGTTGGAGCCATTGGTCCCGTTCGTCCCATTCGCCCCGCCAGCCGGCTGGCCGATCATGCCCGCATTCCCGCCCATCTGCGTCATCATGTCCATAAGCGGGGAATAGGTGAATTCCCACTGATTGTAGTGGTCCTTCTTTTTGTAGATCAGAATGGATTGCTTGGGGCTCGCGGGCTCGACGCCGATCACGCCCGCTCCGCCAAAAGTCTGGCCGTTTTGCCCACTCATGAAGCTGGAGCCGGTTCCAGTTCCCGAGCCGGAATTGCCATTGGTGTTGCTTCCATTCGAACCATTGGTTCCCGTGGCGCCACTCGCGGTGTTGGCGCCGTTCGCGTTGTTCGAGGAATCGGTGGAATTGCCGTTCGTGGCAGGAGTGGTTGGATTCGTGGTGGTGTTGGAGGAGCCGAAGAGAGAACTGCCTCCGAGGGATGAGCCCAAGCCACCAGGCGAGGAACCGAATCCGCCGGTTGAAGAGCCGAAAGCTCCTCCAGCAGAGCCAAAGCTGCTACCCGCGGAGGAGCCAAAGCCGCTATTCGAAGGCGAGCCAAAGCCGCTGCCGGGTACGCCGTTGCCTCCGCTTGGCCCGATGCCGGCGACCGGCGCAGCGCCGCCCACGCCCGCCAGCGGCTGGCCGAAGAAACCCATTGCCAGGGGGGCCTTGTTCTGACCGAAGAGAATCGGCTTCCAATCGTCTTTGCCGGTCATCGGGTCGATATACTTCTTGCGCAAAAAGCGGATGTTGTTGGTTTTCACCAGCGCGTCGATGCTGGGCGGATAAGACCCGAATTTGCGGTAGTAGAGCTGGATGGCGCGGATGTATTGCTTGCCGCGTTCCATGGTTTCCACTTCGCGGTCGCGCTGAATCGACTTGGCGATCTCCGGCGCAGCCACCGCCATGGCGAGAGAAAAAAGAAACAGCATGAAGATGACGGCGACCAGCATGTAGCCATCTTCAGACGGCTTGCGCGCGGGCTTGAGGGCAGAATGGAAGCCCGGCTTGCGGCTGCGGGTTGGAAACCGGTTGGCCATTACTCTTGAGACTCACCCAACGCTAAGGCGCTCGCGCCCCTGCCGGAGCGAGGTTTAGAACGACGTAAGCGCTAGCGTCTGCGTATTGTTGTACGCCAGATCTGTAACTTGCACGCTGGCCGCTTTGATTGCGTCCACTTTGTAGCGATGATCCACGACGTCGCCGATATGGGCCATGAAAATATCGCCATTCTCCACGAAGAACGCCTGGATGGAATTATCCTCCGCTTCGGTGTAGCCAAAGTACTTGAGCTCGATGGCCGGTGGGCGCGGAGGGACTGGCGGCGGTGGCGGCACGGTCACGGCCGGACCGCTGGCCCGCGCGCTCTTGATGGGAGTGGGAATCGCCACCGGAGCGGAGTCGGCAGAAAAGATATTGCGGCCCGTGCCTTCGTATTCCACGTCCTCGCTTTGCGCCAGCTTGTCGAAATGCAGCGTCGGATCGATGCCGGCGTTGGTCAGCCTTTGCGCTTCCGGACCAGCGCTGGCGGCCGTGTTCGCTGCCGGAGCAGCGGACGCAGCCACAGTCGTTGGGGGCGGAACACGCCGCGGCGGGGGCCCGGAGAACTGGTTGTACAGCTCCATGCCGCCGATTCCCAGAATGATGACAAAGAGCGCAATCAGCAGGTAGACCTGGCGCTTGTTCTCCGCTCCCAGTCGCAGGGCCATGGCTATCGACCCTCCGTTCCGGGAGCGGCGACGTCGGCTTCAGAGTCCCCAGGCGAGGCCGGTTCTTGATCCTCTTTGGGTGTGGCCGGCAATCCGCTGGGGACGTCGGCGGGGCGCAGCCATGTGGAGAGGCGCAGGCGAAGATTGACCAGGCCCCCTTGCTCACCGGTCAGCGACATGGCGCGGATGAGGAAAAAGGTTTGATCGCGCTCCAGGCTGTTGATGAACTTCATGATCTGCGGATACTCACCGCTGATGCCCGCATCCATCGAGATTTCGGTGAGGTCCGCGCCCGGGGCGCCCTGCGTGTACTGAATGCGCGTGAGCCGCACGCCGGACTGCACCTGCAGCTCGCCGATGCGGCTGGCGATGGAGGAATAATTGGGCGGAATGCGCTTGTCATAAAAGGCGCGCATTTCGTCGCGAGTCTTCTCCACACGCTTGTCCAGGCCATGCAGGGGTGCGGTCTGAATTTGAAGCGCCTTCAATTGCACCTGCTTATCGGACTGAATTTGCGCGGCATGACTGTCGGTGATGGCCCAATCCATGCCTAGACGCGCCGCCAATCCAATGGTGACGAGGAGCAGCACCACGAACCCGACATAGTGCCAGGTCAGCGGCGAGGTCAGGCGCTCGCGCCAAAGTGAAACCTTGCGCTCGCTGCTCATGGCCGGCCTCCGGGAGTTGCAGGCTGCGCGGGAAGCGCTTGGCGAGGCTCGGGCACGGCGGGGTCGGGCTTGGCGTTAGCAGGCGCAGCGTGCGCATCGCCTGTATACGGCCGGCGCGCTCCGCTCACCGTGCGGCGCGGCAACCGGCGCATGCCTGCTGGCGCGTTGCCTGAAGTCGTCACGGCGCCAGGTGCGGCTTTTCCCGGGCCCGTCTGATTTCCGGTGGTCTCGTTCTTGGCGGCCTCGTGCTCTTCCGGCCCTGGCGGGTTGTACTCAGCCAGCAAATCGAAGTCGAACCGGTTGGAGGCGCTCACCGGCTCCAAGTGCTGGTTGGCGCCGTTCCCAGTGGCTTCCGCATTTTCGCCCGTGATGCGCGGTTCGAGAAAGCGCTTGGAGTGTTCGAGATTGCGCACCAGGTCGACGCCCAGATCGCGGGGACCGGCGACGCGGAGATGTAGGGTGATATGGCCGTCCTTGGCGCGCACGGGCTCGAGCGTGGTCACCTGCACGCCTCCCGGGAGCACGGTTTCCAGGTTTTCCATGGCCAGTGTCCACGAAAACGCTTTTTCGTCAAAGAGCTGATTGAGCGCGTCGACTTGCCTCAAGAGAAGGGCGTTGTCGGGCCTGCGCATGAGGGAAAGGAAACCTTGGCGATCGGCGGAGACGCGCGCAATCTGGGCGTCGAGGGAGCGTTCGCGGTCGCGCGCCTGTTCCGCTTTCCGGTGAAGGGCGTGCAGTCCCAGTCCAAGAGCGATGCAAACCAGGGCCAAAGCGGCCATGGCCAGACGCAGGCGCTTCATGGCTGGACCCAGGTCGGCGAAGGGGTGGCTGGCGAGATTGACGGTAATCCGCATGGCGCTAACTCACCCCCGCCAACGCGCCGGTGACGCCGGCGAGGCTTGCCGCGAGCGCAGCGTCACTGTGATACGGCGGCGTCAGCTCCACCAGATCCAAACCCGGCTCGTTGACCCAATCGGCGACCTGGCTTGCCGGATAATTGCCAGCGTAGTGCACCCGATTTGGACGCGCGTGCAGCCGGTCTTCGAAATACGCGGAAGCCACGGCAATGCCGCGCTGAATTTCGGTAACGCGCTCCGCGGGCGATGCGGGCAGGTCGAGCGTTCGGTAGAGAAGCAGATCCTCGCCTGCGACAATGGTGGTGGTGAGGGCCTGTCCGCTCAAGTTCGCGATCAGCACCGCTTCGAGCGAATCGACCGCTTCCAGCGCGGCGAGGCTTGACGGCAGCACCGCCCCGGGCTCGTAGCCAGCGGCGCGGACCGCGGCTTCATATTCGGCCAAAACCGGCCCGGGCAGAATGGCCGCCAACACCCGGCACTCGGTTGTGCTCTGCGAGAGCATCTGGTAGCTCACG
>JASHUH010000337.1 GCA_030040115.1 Acidobacteriaceae bacterium
GCGCTCCGTCGGCTGGATGCGTAACCGGGCTTGGGCGTGTGGCTGGGCGGCTGTGCATGATTGTCGCGAACGACGCGACGGTGAAGGCGGGCGCATTTTTTCCCATGACGGCAAAGAAGGTTCTGCGTGCCCAACATATGGCGATGGAGAATCGGATTCCAACACTGTATCTGGTCGATTCGGCGGGAGTGTTTCTGCCTTTGCAGGAGGATGTGTTTCCGGACCAGGATGATTTCGGGCGGATCTTTCGCAACAACGCGGTGATGTCGGCGATGGGGATTCCGCAGATTACGGCGATTATGGGGATGTGCGTGGCGGGCGGCGCGTATCTGCCGGTGATGACGGATACGGTGTTGATGACCGAGGGCTCGGGGCTGTTCCTCGCCGGGCCGTCGCTGGTGCAGGCGGCCATCGGACAAAAAACCGATGCGGAGGAGTTGGGCGGCGCGGCGATGCACGCCGAAATTTCGGGGACGGTGGACTTCAAGGAGCCGAATGACCATGTGTGTCTGGCGCGCATGCGGTCGCTGGTGGAGAAAATCGGCCAGCGGGCGGGAGCAGAGCCGGCGGTGGAGATTTTCCGCCGGCGCGCATTCGATCGCGACCGCGATGCGCCACGGTACGCGACCGAGGACGTATACGGGCTGCTGAACCCCGCGCCGGGCGCCACCAACATCTATGACATGCGCGAGGTGATCGCGCGCATCGTGGACCGCAGCGAGTTTGACGAGTACAAGGAAGAGTTTGGCCGCACGGTGCTTTGCGGTTACGCCTGGATCGGCGGGCATGCGGTGGGCATTGTGGCCAACCAGAAGACCAACCAGAGCCAGACCGTGGCTATGGGCCCGGCGGCGGGAGCCATGCGCATCGAAGTGGGCGGCGTGATTTATACCGAGGGCGCGCAAAAAGCGGCGCGCTTCATCATGGACTGCAACCAGAACCTTGTGCCGCTCATTTTTTTGCACGACGTCAACGGCTTTATGGTCGGCAAGGACGCCGAGTGGTCGGGTATTATCCGCGCCGGAGCCAAGATGGTTACGGCGGTGAGCACCAGCGTGATGCCCAAGATCGCGGTGATCGTTGGCGGAAGCTTTGGAGCAGGTCATTACGCCATGTGCGGCAAGGCCTACGATCCGCGATTTCTGTTCGCTTGGCCCACGGCGCGCTATGCGGTGATGAGCGGCGCCTCTGCGGCGGCCACGCTGGCCGAAGTGCGCGCCAAGCAGTTGGAGCGCAATGGAAAGAAGTTATCGGAGGCGGAGAAAACGGCGATTCAAGATGAGATCCGCGCCGGCTATGACGCCCAGGCCGACCCACGCTACGGGGCGGCGCGGCTGTGGATCGACGCGATTATCGATCCGGCGCGAACGCGCGAGGTGCTGATTGCCGCGCTGGAGGCATGCGCGCTGAATTCCGATGCGCCGCGATTCAATCCCGGCGTGATTCAGACCTGACGGGGCTCTCTTACGGCGGGATTGCCGGACGCGGTGACTGAAGCATCTTAATGGAGCAGCAACGGGCCGTGCGGATTGACGCAAAGGAGCCTGAGAATGACAGTCGAACTGGAACAGGTGGAGAACTTATATCCATTTGTGCTGACGGAGGAGCAGGAGCAGCTTCGGCGCGAGATCCGGACCTTTGCCGCGCAGGAGATTACGCCCAACGTGGCCGCATGGGATGAAGCCTGCGAGTTTCCGTCGGAGGTAGTGAAGAAGCTTGGCCAGATGGGGCTGCTCGGCGTCATTTTCCCGCCGGAGTACAATGGCGCGGGGCTGGGCTATGTGGATTACGTGCTGGCCATCGAGGAACTGTCCGCTGCCGATGGCTCCTTAGGCATCACCATGGCGGCGCATAACTCGCTGGGCACGAACCATATTTTCCTGGCCGGCAACGAAAGGCAGAAAAGAAGGTACATTCCCCTGCTCGCGAGCGGCGAATGGCTGGCGGCATGGGGCTTGACGGAGCCGGGCTCGGGGTCGGATGCAAGCAACGCGCGCACCACCGCGGTGAAGAAGGGCGACCGCTACGTGCTCAATGGCAACAAGACCTTCATCACCAATGGCCACTATGCCGATGTCGCGGTGGTGATTGCAGTGACGGACAAGAGCAAAAGCACCCACGGATTGTCGGCGTTTGTGGTGGAAAAAGGGACCAAAGGCTTCCGCCCCGGGAAAAAAGAGAACAAGCTGGGCCTGCGGGCCAGCGACACCAGCGAACTGATCTTCGAAGATTGCGAAATTCCGGAGGAAAATTTGCTCGGAGTCGAGGGTGAAGGCTTTATTGACGCCATGCGCGTGCTGGACGGCGGCAGAATCTCGATTGCGGCCCTGGCGCTGGGCATTGCGCGCGGCGCACTGGACGCGGCGCTGAGATACGTGAAAGAGCGCCGGCAGTTTGGCAAAGCTATCGCGGAGTTTCAGGGCATCCAGTGGAAGCTGGCCGATATGGCCACCGAGCTCGACGCCGCGCGCCTGCTCACGCAAAGAGCCGCGGTGCTCAAGGATGCGGGGCGCAAGGTGACGCGGGAGTCGTCGATGGCTAAACTCTTCGCCAGCGAGGCGGCGGTGCGCATCTGCGATGAGGCGGTGCAGTTGTTTGGCGGCTATGGATTCATCAAGGACTATCCGGTGGAGAAGTATTATCGCGACGTGAAGCTCTGCACCATCGGCGAAGGCACCAGCGAGATTCAACGCATGGTAATTGCCCGCGAGATATTGAGGGTGCATCCGTCGCGTGGATAGCTATCGGCTCTCAGCTGTCAGCTTTCAGCTTCTGCGTAGGTCAGGCAACATTGCGGGCCAAGCAGGATGAGCTGATAGCTGATAGCTGATAGCTGAAGGCTGAAAGC
>JASHUH010000338.1 GCA_030040115.1 Acidobacteriaceae bacterium
GTCGACTTGCTGGGCAGCGCAAGGTTAAGTGTCGCCGTCTACGGCAGCGGCGGCTTCACCACCTACACTCACGAGCAACTTGCCAACCAACTATCGGGGTGGGTGGCGGAAGGGATTCACAGCGTCAAGATGAAAATTGGCGCTCAACCAGACGCGGATCTGGATCGTGTCCGCGTGGCTCGCGATGCGATTGGGTCCGCCGGTGAACTATTCGTGGATGCCAATGGCGCCTTTAGCGCGCAACAGGCGATCTGGTTTGCGCAGCATTTTGTCGATTTCAACGTCTCCTGGTTCGAGGAGCCAGTGAGCTCCGACCGCCTCGCCGAGATGCGGCGGGTTCGCGATCACGCTCCAGCCGGCATGGACATTGCAGCCGGTGAATATGGCTATGACAGCTTTTACTTCCGCCACATGCTTGAGGCCCGCGCCGTCGACGTTCTGCAGCTCGACGCCACCCGCTGCAAGGGTTTCACCGGTTTTCTCCAAGGAGCTGCCATTGCTGCGAGCTTCGGGTGTCCCATCTCAGCCCATTGCGCCTCTTCGCTCCACATGCACGCAGGTTGCGCGGTGCCCGGTTTTCGTCACATCGAATATTTCCATGATCATGCGCGCATCGAGAAGATGCTTTTCGATGGTTTTATTGCTCCTGCCGGTGGGCAGTTAACTCCGGACAGGTCCCGCCCTGGATTAGGCATGGCTTTCAAGCAAAAGGACGCGGAGCGGTTTGCAATTAAGGAAATGCAATTTCGCAGCGTTTCCGGTGAGGATTGAGAAATCCGGTGGCGGCTAGACAATGGCCGTTGCCCGGAACCAAGGAGAAGTCGTGAGCTTTGTTCTAACCACCGCACTCGAGCGTGGTGCCAAACGCAATCTGCCGGCGCCCTTGGCTGCGGTCGCGACTTCGATCCTTGAGCACCTGCGCGAAGGGTGCTTTCAACGCAGCCTGTGTTTCGTGGTTGCGACGACCAGCGTCGCCAGCGGCCTCGAAGTAGGCTATGAACATTACAAAGGCAGTTACAGCAACCCGATCATGTATACGCCGGTTGCTTTGAGCGGCGCGCTTGCAGGATCGGGCCTGCTGGGAGTGTTCAGCGGCTGGGGGGCGCGCACCATCCTGCGATGGGTCAGTGTCGCCACCTTGGCGGATGGAATCGTCGGATTCGGTTTTCATGTCCGTGGAGTGGCGCGTAAACCCGGCGGATGGAGCCTTCCGATCACTAACATCGTCATGGGTCCGCCGATTTTTGCGCCCCTTCTCTTTGGAACCAGCGCTTATCTCGGCTTGATGGCGTCGTATCTTCGCCGCGAAGAAGAACTGCCTCGCCTGGGCAGACGCATCCGGGAAATTGCCGGAGAACTCGCCCCCGGCTACTCTGATTGGCGCACCGATCTCCGCTATGGAAGATTTCAAAAGCACCTCGCCAAGGTCACCGTGCTATGGGCCTTCTTCAGCGGATTTGAAGCGCTCTATTCCCACTACAAAACCAATTTTCGCTACAAGGTGCAATGGACTCCCGTTCTACTGGCGCCGCTGCTGATGGCTTCGGCTGCCGGCGCCACCAAAAGCCCTCGTCTCGCGAACACCGCTCTTCCCCTCGCGTCCACCCTCGCGCTCATCGATGGCGCCATCGGCTTTTATTTCCACGCTCGCGGAATTGTGCGACGGCCTGGCGGCGTGAAGAAGCCGCTCTACAACATCCTCTATGGCCCGCCCATCTTTGCCCCGTTACTATTTGCCGCCTGCGGATTCTTGGGTCTGATGGCCAGCCTGCTTCGCCGGGAGCGCAAATGAGCCGCAAATCGTTTCCATTTCGCTCCACGGGCGGCGAACTGCGCGATCTTGATCAGCCTGGCTATTACCCGGGCTACAGCACCCTAGCGCAACAAAAAAGCTGGGACGACGCCACACGCAAGGCCGTCACCGAACGCGTAGAGAAGACGCCCCCCATCCGCTTCTTTTCAGAAGAAGAAGCAGCGCTGCTCGGCGCCGTGATCGATCGTGTGATGCCGCAGGACGATCGCTCCGAGGCGCGGACCATTCCGGTTCTCCTGGTCATCGACGAGCGGCTATTCAAGAACGCGCTCAACGGCTTTCGCTATGAAAACATGCCTCCTGACCAGGAAGCCTACCGGATTGGAATCAAAGCCATCGACGAGATGGCGCGATCTCGTTTCAAGCAACATTTTGTGGATCTCACCGTGCATCGCCAGGAACTGATCCTAAAGTCGCTGCATGACGGGAATCCGGATCCGGAAAATGCAATCTGGCGCCGCATGCCGGTGCATCGCTTTTGGGCTTTGTTGATGGAAGACTGCGTCACCGCGTATTACGCGCATCCGTGGGCATGGGACGAAATCGGTTTTGGGGGGCCTGCTTATCCGCGCGGATACATGCGGCTTGAAAATGGCTTGCCTGAACCATGGGAGAAACCCGAACAGCGCTACGACTGGAACGCGCCCGTGGATTCAGTTTCAGTACTCGATAAAGAGGGCGCTCCTCCAGAGCACGGCTCGCTCCATGGGCACGGAGGAAGTCACTGATGCCGCATCGCCTCGGCCCGATGCAGACGCTCCCCTCGCCCATGCGGCGATTTGCGGAAAATGAAACCGTCGACTATTGCATTGTCGGTGTGGGCAGCGCAGGTGGTGTTTTAATCCAGCGGCTGGCTCGCGCAGGGTTTCGTGTCGTCGCGTTGGAAGCCGGCCCCTTCTGGGACACCGAGAAAGATTGGGTCAGCGATGAGAAGAGCTCCCATGAGCTTTATTGGAACGATCTGCGCATTACTGGCGGAACGCATCCGCTGGCGCTGGGCTCCAACAACAGCGGCAAAGGCGTCGGCGGAGGTTCCGTTCACTGGGCCGCGTTCGCTCCGCGTTTTCATCCCTCCGACTTTCGTGTGTACACCGAAGATGGCGTGGGCGCCGATTGGCCCATTTCCTACTGGGATCTGAAACCCTACTATGAATTGCTGGAGCGCGAAATCCCCATTGCCGGCCCGGCATGGTTTCCCTGGGGCGATCCGCATGGGCATCCCTATGGACCTCACCCTTTAGGCGGTGTAGGCGATGTGCTGGTGCGCGGATGCACAAGGCTCGGCATTCGCTCCGTCGCCGGCGGTCCCGTCGCCATCCTCTCGGCCTCGCATGGAGACCGTCCTCATTGCATCTATCGTGGGTTCTGCCTGCAGGGCTGTAAGGTCGGCGCCAAAGCGAGCACGTTGATTACGCACGTGCCCGACGCCATCACCCATGGAGCGGAAATCCGCGCGCATTCCATGGCGTCACGCATCAGCTTGTGCGATGACGGCCGGGTTGACGGTGTCGTGTACATCGACCGCGAGGGCAACGAGCGTTTCCAAAAAAGCCGCGCCATCATTGTAGCGGGTTACGCCATTGAGACTCCCCGATTGCTTCTCAACTCCGCCTGCCCCGGTCACCGGCACGGACTCGCGAATTCCAGCGGAACCGTGGGCAAATATCTGATGGCGCAGGCTGGCAATGTGGTGGCGGGACGATTCGATCAATTGATTCGTCTCTATAAAGCGCCGCCGGCGCACGCGCTCTCTGAAGAGTTTTACGAGACCGACAAGCGGCGTGGCTTTGCCCGCGGATTTGCCGTTCAGACGGTGGGCCCGCTTCCTGTGGCCTTCGCCAAGCAGATGATCGCCGCCATGGGCGCATGGGGGTGGGGCTTGCGCAGCGTGATGATGGACTATAACCACTGGGCGACCATCGGAGTGCTCGGAGAGATCCTCCCCTGGGAAGATAACCGGGTCGAACTGGCGGAAGAGAAGGATCAATACGGTTTGCGCGTCGCCAAAGTCACCTTCAACCTGCATAACAATGACAAAAAACTGATTGAGTTTGGGAAAAAAAAGGTCATGGAGATCATGTGGGCCGCCGGCGCGAAGCAGGTGGTGCAGGAATCCCGGTTTGCGCACCTGGTCGGCGCTGCGCGCATGGGAAACGACCCTGCCACGTCAGTTGTCGACAAGTTCGGCCGAAGCCACGACATTCCCAATCTATTCATCTGCGACGGCAGCACTCTGCCCACACAAGGCTCTGCAAATCCGGGCCTGACCATCCAGGCGCTCGCAGCCCGAACGGCAGACTATCTGATCAAGCACGGCGATGCGATTTTCTTTTCCAATCATCGCGATCTTGCCGAACCGGGAATTCGTTACGATCTTAGTCCGCCTTACACCCGGTTCAAAGGCATTCCAAGAATCGCCTAGCGCCAACGACCAACTAAGAGGTATCAACGGATGAGCGCCCGAGGTTTCGCTTTTGAGGACTGGGAAACGGAATGCCAAAGTACGAACGGCTCGGCGCGGTGAAACTCAACCCCATCACCCCTGTGCAAGCCCATCGCATCTCAATGGTTTGGGGTCATTGATGCGCCGCTCCGAACGCGACGTGCTGCTGCTTCTGCTCGCCGTGGCCGCGGGTTCAGCCGACGGCTGGAGCTATTTCGGGCTCGGCCACGCCTTTGTCGCTAACATGACCGGCAATACGGTCCTTTTGGGGGTCGCCGTGTTCCTTCAGGGCGACCTGCTTCATCCCGGCATTTCCCTCATCGGCTATGTAGCGGGCGCAGCGCTCGCGGCCTTCCTTACGCGCCAAGTTCGCGAGGGCAGCGGTTGGCCGCGCGCCGTTTCCAACACGCTGGCGCTGGAGTCCGTTCTTCTGATAGTGGCGGCGATTGCATGGGTACATGTCGGCCGCCATACTGCTCGACCCGGTTCCACACCGGGGCTCAACGTTCTCCTCGGATGCGTGGCTCTGGCCATCGGCATCCAGAGCGGAGCCATGCTCCAACTTCAAATTCCCGGCATTGTGACAACCTACATCACGGGCACCTGGACTAACCTGACGAGCGGCCTCACCCGCTTTTTCACGCGACAACAGCGCAGGCCGCGCCGCGAGAAGATCGAATACGAGGAACGGCTGATTATGCAGGGCGGCGTCCTTTGCGCCTACCTGCTTGCAGCCGTGACCACCGGTTTGCTCTTCCGCTATTCCCGGCTCGCCGTCGGGATTTTGCCCGCAACTTCGGCTTTATTGGTTACTCTCTACGGCCTAACGCACAGCACCGCTGCAGCGGTGCATTGAAACGTGGGGTCCCGGGATCTATGTGAAGAAGAACTGCACCCTATCCCCGCAGCCAATCCTTGATCTTCTGCCCGATTACATCGCGATTGATATCTGAGATCGCATTTGTCAAGGGAATCAGCTTGGGGCAGGCTTTCACGCAATTCTGCGCGTAGCTGCATTCTTGGATGCCCCCGTCGCCGGCCATCGCGCGCAGACGGTCTTCCTTGAACACCTTCCCCGTCGGATGATTATTGAACAGCTTTACCTGCGCGATGGTGGCTGCGCCCACAAACCCCGTCGCCTCGTTGAATTGCGGACAAACCTCCATGCAGCACGTGCATGAAATGCAATTCGA
>JASHUH010000339.1 GCA_030040115.1 Acidobacteriaceae bacterium
CGGCTTCGGCGAATTCTTCACCCATCGCACGGGCCACAACATCACCCATGAGATTCATGGTCCCGGGGCCCACCTCGACAACCTCGAAACCCACGACGAGCGGCGTTTGCTGCCCCACACGTGCTTCTCCGTGGAGCCGGGTATCTACCTGCCTGAGTTCGGCGTCCGCAGTGAAGTGGACATGCTCACTGCGCCCGGCAAAGCGTGGGTTACGGGAAAAATTCAGCGGGAGCTAATAAGGATCTGAAGAGCGAGCGCGCGGGAAGACCGTTTCCGGGCGGATTACAGGCGTCCAATTCCCGGGAAGATTCCGCGGGCGAACTCGCGTTCCGCTGCGTCAAGGTCTTCGTGCCGGCCCAGATCGCGCCAGGCGTACGCATCGGCGCGAAAAGCGAAAATCTTCTCGCCCTGCGCGGCCAAACGCAGATAGGTGGAGATGATGGAGAATGCGCCTTCCTCTTGCATTTTTGCGAAGAGGCCCGGCGAGATGATATGGATGCCGCAAAAACCCAGCGCCTGCGGAGCTGTTGCAGGGCGAATCAATTCCGCCTGAAGATTTTTCTCGTTCGCATCCCCGGTTCCCGCGCCGGGCCCCGATCGGCGGCCGCACAGTTGGCCGGCCTCATCGAACAGCAGCGCGCGGGATGTCTGGCGCTGCTGAACCGCCAACGTGGCTAGAGCCTCATGCTCCAGGTGAAACTGCGCCATGCGCCGGAGGTCGATGGCGCTGATGACATCGACGTTGTGGACGATGAAAGGTTGGTTGGAACCTACGTCTTCTGAAAAAAACCACGCCGCCTTTTTCAGGCCGCCACCGGTATCGAGCAGGACTTCCTCGCGCGAGAGTTCGATCCTCATGCCGAAGTTTTGGTGGGCGGCTAGATATTCCGCAATCATTCCGGCAAAGTGATGCGTGTTCACAATCACTTCGTTGACGTCGAAGCTCTGCAGGCGGCCAAGGGCGATTTCCAACAGGGTGCGACCGGCGACGGTAACCAGAGCCTTGGGGCGGTAGTCGGTGAGAGGACGCAGGCGCGTGCCAAGGCCGGCGGCCAGGATCATGGCCTTCATTTACCCATCGACTCCAGTTCGATATGGCGCACCACGGTCTGCACACCGGCGGTCCCGTGCAGATGCCTCGCTAACTGTTCGGCAAGATACACCGAGCGATGCTGGCCGCCGGTGCAGCCAAAGGAGACCATCAAGCTCGAAAACCCGCGCTGCCGATAGTTGACCACACTGGCGTCGACGAGCGACTCGGCATGGTCGAGGAATTGGCGTACGCCTTCCTGATGGCTCAAATAGTCGATGACCGCGGCGTCTTTGCCGGTCAAGCTTCGAAAGCGTTCTTCGCGGCCGGGATTGGGAAGGCTGCGGGCGTCGAAGACAAATCCGCCGCCGTGACCCGATTCGTCGACGGGCGGCGTGCGATGAAAGGAAAAGCTGAAGATCCGAACCGTCAGGCCCGCAGCCGCAGGCGCCAGGTTTTGCAATTTCTCTGACGTCGTGATGGCTTCCAGGGCGTCGAGAAGCGCGGGCAATTCGATGGGCAATCGGACGTGCGCGGCGAGCCAGCGCAGGTTTTTAAGCGCATAGGGCACACTTTGCAGGAAGTGGGTTTTCCGTTCGTAAAATCCTCTGAAGCCATACGCGCCTAGCGCCTGTAGGATGCGCACGTAAACGTAAGCGTAATAATGCTCCATGAATGCGGCGCGATCGAGCGCGATGAACTCCGCAAGGTGGTCGAGATAGGCATCGAGCAATTGCTGACGCAGGTCCGGCGGTAGATCGGCTTTGCCGTCATAGAGCAAAGAAGCAATATCGTATTGCAGAGCGCCTCGGCGGCCACCTTGGTAATCGAGGAAAAACGGCTGATCGTCGCGCAGCATGATGTTGCGCGATTGAAAGTCGCGGTAGAGAAAATAATCGTGGCGGGCGGCGAGCAGAAACTTGGTCAACCGGCTGAAGTCCTGCTCGAGGGCCTGCTCATTGAAGGGTATGCCGGCCAGGCGCAGGAAATAATACTTGAAATAATTCAGGTCCCAGGCGATGGACTGGCGGTCGAAGCTCGAACGCGGGTAACACACCTTGTAATTCAAATCGCCAGCCGCCTCGACCTGGAAGCGCGGCAACCTGGCCACGACTTTGCCGTAGGCCTCAACGGATTCAGGGCCGATGATGGCGCCTTCGCGGTGCGCGCTCAAAAACTCGAAAAGGGTCAGATCGCCCAGGTCTTCTTCGAGGTACGCGCTTTGGCCGAGATCCTCGGCGTAAATTTCGGGCACGGGCAGGCCGTGGCGACGAAAATGCCGGGAAAACTCGACGAAGGCGACGTTCTCTTCGCGAACGGAGTGCAGAATGCCGATGGCGGATTTTCCGCCGCCGGTGAGCCGGATAATGGCACGCCCCGATCCGCCAAGCTGGCCTTGCAGAGGCTGCGCGTTTTCAGCCGGAAAGTGGAAGTATTGTTCAAACAGCCGTCTCAAAACATCCATGAAGATTCCGAAATTGCGCAAGATGCCTGGTACACGCTCGACAATCTTCTGATCGTTTCGAACTTCATACCAAAATCAAAG
>JASHUH010000340.1 GCA_030040115.1 Acidobacteriaceae bacterium
AGCCGTCAAGGCCAGCGCCGGCGCGGCGGAGCACCTCCGCATCGCACGGGTGGTCAATCTTGTGCGTGCGCTCGAACAACTCAAGCAGCGGAACCTCTGGATCGCAGGCCTCGATGAACGCGCGGCCATCGAGTACGACCAATTCGACCTCACCGGCGATTGCGTCCTCGTGCTGGGCCGCGAAGGCGGCGGCTTACACGAGCTCGTGCGCCGCACGTGCGACCACCTCCTCCGCATTCCCATGGCTGGCAGTGTCAGCTCGTTGAACGTTTCCGCAGCGGGCGCGGTCGTGCTTTACGAAGCCGCCCGCCAGCGCCGCGCGGCGGCCCGCGCACAAGCCGCCGCTCTCCCCATTTCCGCCAGCGCGTCCAATCCTAAACAGCAGAAAGGCCTCGGGTCATGATGTTGGTTTTTCCCCGCAGATGGCGGGCGGCGAAAATAGGGCAGTTAAGCGCCGGCGCGGCCAAGTCCGCAGCCGCGCTCGCCGTCTTCACATTTGCGGCCTTCCCGGCTTTCGGTCAATCCTCGCCGGCGCCCGGCCATCTTCAGTCCGGTGATCAGGTCATTTATGCGCGATCTACGAATCTCGAAGGCCAGACGACCACGACCGTTGGTCCGGCCGCCGTTTCCACAAGTGGCCAGATGGTGAATGCGCCCGTGGCTGCCAACGCCGACCGCCAGGCCGTCACGTTTACCGGTTTCGATTTGGACGTTCATCTGCGCCCAGCCGAGCAGTACATCGCCGTGCGCGCCGTGGTTACCCTGCGCAACGATGGCGCTGTCCCACTGGCGCGCATTCCCCTGCAAATCTCCTCTTCGCTCAACTGGGAACAAATCCGCGTCGCCGGCCGCGACGCAGCCTACACGGTGGCTACGCTCAATTCCGACGCCGACCACACCGGCCAGTTGCATGAGGCCGCGGTTCCTCTGCCGAAGCCGCTCGCACCGGGCGCAACCCTCCCGCTCGACGTAACCTACTCGGGTAAAATCGCGCCCAATGCGCAGCGCCTGACCGCCATCGGCACGCCCGACGCCGTCGCTCTACGCTCGGATTGGGACGGCATTGGCGTCGAGTTCACCGGCCTGCGCGGGTTTGGCAACGTGGTGTGGTATCCCGCCGCCAGTATTCCAGCCCTGCTCGGCGACGGTGCCCAACTCTTCGACGAAATTGGCCGGCAACAGCTCCGCACCGAGGGCGCGCCCTTCCGGCTGCGGCTTACGGTCGAGTTTCCTCAGGACGAAACGCCCACCGTCGCCTTGGTCAACGGCCATCCCGTGCCACTCGCGGTTACTGGCGGCAGCCCGGATATTCCGGGCATAGCCACGGCTGATTACCAAACCCCCACTCTCGGGTTCGAGTCGCCAAGCCTGTTTGTGGCCGTCCGCAAGCCCGAGAAAGTCACCAACGCTACGCTGTGGACCGTGCCCGCCGACGAAGCCGCCGTTCCCGCCTGGAACTCGGCGGCAGCCACAGTCACGCCGTTCTTACAAGGATGGCTGGGCCAGCAGCCGCGTTCGGAATTGACCATCCTCGACCTGCCCGATCCTCAAGACGCACCCTTTGAGTCCGGCGCGCTGCTGGTGACGGCCGTCCGCCAAGCCGCGCCGGAGCAGTTAGACGGCGTCATGGCCCACGCTCTCACCCGCGCCTGGATGGATTCGCCCCGGGCGTGGCTCGGCGAGGGCTTGGCGGACTTCATGGGAACACTTTGGATCGAAAAAGAGGACGGACGCGGGAAGGCCCTCGAATCGCTCGAAGCCTCGCGGGCTGCGCTGGCCATCGCCGAGCCCTCCAGCCCCGGTGAGAGCGCCGGACAGCCGCTGGCTCAAGCTTATTCGCCCATTTATTACCGCACGAAAGCCGCCTACGTCTTCTGGATGCTGCGCGACTTGGTGGGCGACGCTGCTCTATCGTCCGCCTTCCGCGCCTACAACCCTGCCCAGGACCGGATCCTGAGTAACGGCGCCAGCTCCCAGCCGGACGAATTCGAGAACCTCGTCAAGCGCGCCAGCCCAGGAAAGAACCTCGACTGGTTCTTCGCCGACTGGGTTGACGCCGACAAGGGCCTGCCCGACCTGACCATCAGCAAGGTGTATCCCGAACCCGCCGAGGCCGGCTCGACCCTTGTGGGCGTCACCGTCGCCAACTCCGGCTACGCCGCTGCCGAGGTGCCTGTCACCGTACAAACCGCTCTCACCTCCGTCACCCAGCGCATCCTCATACCGGCTCATGGCGAAATCACGCAGCGCATTCTGATTCAAGGCGCGCCCACCAAAGTGATGGCCAACGACGGCGGCGTGCCTGAAACACAGGCCAGCATACACGTCACCACTCTCGGAAATCCGGCTGCCAGCTCGTCCAGCCAGGATTCCATGCCATAGTCGCTTCCTGCGCCCTTCGCGACTACCCCTCGTCACCCTGACGATATATCGTCTTCGTCACTTCGTCTCGTATGCGTCATGGCGACGCCCGTCGCATGGCGCTAAGCCGCTCAACCTGTTGGGTTTATTTCCGCGTGTGACGCGCGTCACAATTTTGGCGCCAAGCGTGCACCTTAGTGGGCACGGCGCAGGACGAGCCGGCATACGTTGAAAATCACGATCAAAGACAATGGAAAAAACATCAGCCTGAAGCTGGAAGGGCGGGTCGTCGGGCCATGGGCGGTCGAACTTGACCATTACTGGCGACAAAACACGCCTACTCTTACAGCCAAGCCGGTTTTCCTCGATCTTCGCGACACCACCTTTGCCGACGCTGACGGAATTCGGATCCTGCACGCCATCTACGCGGAAACAAAAGCCGAAATCCTCACCAGCACCCTTTGGACGCAACACCTTGCCGACGAAATCACCCGGAATCACGCAGCACAGGAAATGGAGGAAATCTAATATGCAAGCCATCCACGAGCACACCACCGGAAATCAGATTCCCGCTTACCGAAAAGGCGAATTCTTCACGCAGCTCTCCACCTCTGCGCTCCAGGCGTTCGATTCCCTGCTGTTTCCCTCTTCCTATCCTGCGCACACCGTGATCTTCTCTGAGGAGCAGCCTTCGACCGGCATCGCCATCGTCCTCGAAGGCGAGGTCAGGCTCTCCATCAATTCAAGCGACGGCCGGCGTCTGAGCTTCTGCATCGCTCGGGCGGGCGAGGTGCTGGGCCTCACGGCCGCCATCTCAGGCCGCGCCTACGAAATGACCGCCGAAACTCTTTACCCGGCCAAAATCGCCCACGTCAGCCGCCAGGCGCTTCTCCAGTTCCTCGCCCGTCACCCTGAGGCCTACCAGACCGTGGCGCGCGATATGATTCACAGCTTCAACGTTGCCTGCGAGCAGTTGCGCACGGTGGGCCTTTCCGCTTCGGCGCCGGAACGGCTGGCCCGGCTGTTGCTGGGTTGGAGCGAATCCGGCGAAAAAAGCGACTCTCCTGCGCGCTGCCGCTTCTCCCTCACGCATGAAGAGATCGGCGAGTTCATCGGCGCCTCGCGTGAAACCGTCACCCGCACCCTCACCGTCTTTAAAAACCGTCGCCTTGTCGCCGTGCATGGATCGACGCTCACCATTCCCAGCCGCAACGCGCTGGAGAGCTACACACGCGGCTGATCGGGCCCTCCCCACTTTTTTTGCTCTCAGCCGTTCAGGCTGCCGTGGGTTCCGGCGCACGATGTGGAAGGCATCGCAAGCGCCGGAACGAACGGCTCTTTCATGTTTGGCCCAGGGCGGAGCGCAACAACCGCAAACGCTCGTTACCATGGAGTCATGTCTGGGATGCGGATTGCCATCGTCGGCGGCGGAATAGCAGGCCTTGCCGCTGCCTTCGAACTCGAAAGGGCGCGCGCCCAAGGCGCGGCGCTTCAGTACACGCTGTTCGAATCCCGTTCGCGCTTTGGCGGTTCGCTAGCCTCCGAAATCGTCCATGGCGCAGTTCTCGAAGAAGGGCCTGATTCGTTCCTTACGGAAAAACCTGCAGCCGCTGAGCTGTGCCGCGAGCTTGGCCTCGAATCCGACCTCCTGCCCTCGAACGACGCCGCCCGCAAAACCTATGTCGTCGTGCACAACCGCCTGGTTCCCCTGCCTGACGGTCTGATGTTCCTGGTTCCCACGAAGCTCGCCGCCACCGCGCTTACCCCCCTTTTCAGCGTAGCCACCAAATGGCGCATGGCCCTCGAGTTGCTGCACCCTCCGCGTCTCGATCACCCAGGGGATGAATCCGTGGCGGCTCTGGTGGAGCGCCACTTCGGCGCCGAAGCCGTCGACCGCCTCGCCGACCCACTGTTGAGCGGCATCTACGGTGGCGACGCCGCCCAGCTCAGCGCTGCCGCCGTGCTCCCTCGCCTGGTCGAAATGGAAACCCGCTTTGGCTCCCTCACCCGCGGGATGTTGGCCGCGCACCACAAAATGCAGTCCCACGCAAAGAGCCATTCCCCCGCGCCAAAAAGCGGCGCCCCCTCGCCGCGGCCGGTATTCACGGCTCTTCGCGGCGGCATGTCGCAGTTGGTCGGCGCTCTCGTGGCCCGCCTCGACCCGGCTTCGCTTCGGCTCAACCTGCCGGTCGTTGCCATGGAGCGCGTCGCGTCGGGTTGGAAAATCGACGCCGGGGGCGCGAAGGACCTTTACGACGGTCTGATTATGGCCGTGCCCGCATGGGCCGCCGCCCAGTTGCTCGCTGCCGTCGACGCCGCTCTTACCGGCGATCTCGGCGCCATCCCCTATTCCTCTTCGATCACCGTCAATCTGGTTTACGACGAGGCTCGCCTGGGCCGCCTGCCGCTGGGCTTCGGTTTTCTGGTTCCGGTGAGTGAGGGCCGCGCCATGCTCGCCTGCACCTTCGCCCATCGCAAGTTTCTCGGCCGCACACCCCCGGGCAAAGCCGTTTTTCGCGCGTTTCTCGGCGGCGTCCACCGCGAGGCTTTACTCGCCCAATCCGACGAATCGCTCATCGCCACCGTTCGCCGCGAGCTCACCGAGATTCTCGGTCCACGCACCCTTCCGCCAATCCTCGAACCCGAAACCGCCCGGGTGGCGCGTTGGAGCCGCGCTATGGCCCAGTACGCGGTTGGCCATCGCGAGCGCATCGAGCGGATTACCGCCCGCGTCGCGGATTTGCCCGGCCTGCGCCTGGCCGGCAACGCCTATGACGGCATCGGCATCCCCGATTGCATTCGCCTCGGCCGTCAAGCCGCGCGCGACCTCATCGCCCCGCGCCAATCCTCCGCCGAATCTCCAGAAGCTCTCCCATCCAGCCCCTAGTCCCTGGCCTTTCCCGTCATCCTCTACAATGATCCGATGCCCGAGCTTCCCGAGGTCGAAACGGTCGCGCGCAGCGTCGATGCACGCGTGCGGGGCAGCCGCATTCTCCAGGTCTGGTTCGGCAGTCATCACGAGCTCTTCAAAAATCCACCTTCCCGTCAGGCCACCGGTTTGGAAGGCTCCGTCATCCTCGCCGTCCATCGCAGTGGCAAGCACGTCGTTTTCGAACTTGGCCCCTCCGCCACCCCTTCACCCGCAACTCCACATGCTCAATGGATCGTCCACCTGGGCATGACCGGCCAACTGCTGGTGAAGGCGCCCGACGCGCCCGTCGTTCGCCACACCCATGCCCGGCTTACTCTGACCGGCGGATTCGAACTGCGCTTCGTCGATCCCCGCCGCTTCGGCCGCCTCGAATTCCGCAACCTTACCCGCGCTCAGTGTTTCGTCCCGCCGGGAGCCGAACCCCTCGAGATTGCGCCACAGCCCTTCGCCGCTCTTTTCCGCGGTCGCCGCTTGGCTATCAAAGCCGCTCTTCTCAATCAGTCATTGCTTGCCGGCGTGGGCAACATTTACGCCGACGAGAGCCTCTTCCGCGCCGGCATTCGCCCCACACGCCGCGCCGGTCGCCTTACACACGCCGAGCTCGAACGCCTCCGCCTCGCTCTCCGCGACGTTCTTGGCCACGCCATTCGCCTGGGCGGCTCCTCGGTATCGGATTACGTCGACGCCAACGGAGATCCTGGTTCTTTCCAAGTCGAACACTGCGTTTACCAGCGCACGGGCCAACCGTGCCGCCGCTGCGGAACTCTCATCCGCCGCATTCTCATCGCTGGCCGCGGCACGCATTTTTGTCCTCGCTGCCAACGCTGAAAAACCGTATCTACGGTTTTCTGGAGGAATTCTTCTCCAAGCTCCCGGAAACCAAACTTTTCTTTATCTCTCCCACCGCTAAATATCTGAAAATGCTAGTACTCCGAAAGGCCCGAAGATTGCTTAGATGATTCGCGCCAAGTGATGTTTCGGGCTGCTGGCAGGATAGGCCCCGGTAGCCCCGCAAATGCGGTCCAAGGCATGAGCAAACGCCCTTTGGGCAAGTCTTCCAAAGGAAATAGCCGGCCGGGAGAAATAGACACGGTGGGCCAACCACCGGTTCAATCAAGCTGGGAGGCCAGTGACCAGCGCGGCGCCAAAGCCACTCCGCCAAGGAGTGGCTTTGGTGTGTCCGGGTCTTTTCCTCAGCCGCTGTTCTCGTTTCCTTACCTCGCCACTTGCCAGCCGCCCGGCTTCGCTGTAGTATCAAAGTTGCCTATCAAGCGGCTGACGCGCTTCTCCCGGGTCGGGCAGAGCAAGCTCGCCGCCGAGCTAAACAACACTTCGCCGGGTGGTCCCATCATTAGCAGATTCGCGTGGCGAAGGCTCGTAGAGGAAGGGCATCAACGGAGAAAGCGCCGGTCGCGCCTAGCGTTCCTGATCGTTGGATGGAGTTGAAAAAGGCTCGTTGCGTAGAGGCGGCGACAGCATTTTCCAGAGAGTTTGCAAAGATGAGAGTCGCGGAATCTTGCGCCCTCGCAGTGAGCCGGTTCATGCCTGGCTGCATGATCGTAGTCCTTTGGGACCAGGGAGAGCGATGAGCTGAAAATTCGCTCGCGCCTGCGTGGTGACGGGCGGCTCGGAAGGGCATCGCCTTCGCGTTCGAACGTTCGCCGATGTGCAGGTGGCAATCCGTTGCGCCCATACACCCGAAGCAAGGTTTGTCGCGCCGAACGCATATCGCTTCGCGAACGAAATAGCAACAGCAAGCCGGTAGAAATTCCGGGATCTGATTTGACAGTTAAAAGCTCCAGATAGCAAAGCACCAGGAAGTATAAGCATGACGACAGAATCGACTCAGCCCCAACCTGAACTGGGGCCCGCACCCGACAATGGTCCGGTGCAGTCGCAAGGGCATCGGCGTCGCCGCCGCCGCCGCAAGAACAAATCCAGCCAACAAGGCGGCGCCCAGCTTCAGTCAGCGCAGATGCAGCCGCAGCCGCCGGCGCAGTTGCAGCCGCAAGCGCCTTTAGCCCAGCCGCCGAGGCCGGCCCATATTCACCAGAACCAGGGCCGCAAGAAGAAAAAATTCTTCCGGAAGGCTTCCGCGCCGCCGGCGCCCCCCGGCAACAGCGTGTCCGCTTCTCTCCAAGGCAAGCGCCGCGGCAAACAGAGGGGACCGCGCGAGTTTGTCGGCCCCATGGATCACAGTTACCGCGCCGTCAACGGTAATGTGGCTGACGGGCCACCTTCCACGATCCAGGTTCCCGGCAATCATGGGGGCGGTTACTACGCCGAAGCCTACCTGCA
>JASHUH010000341.1 GCA_030040115.1 Acidobacteriaceae bacterium
AGGTCCTTTAGGCGATTCCGCAGTTTGCTCCGTAGAGCTCAAGTCAGGATGCGCCACCCTCCAGCGTATCGAGGCGATGCTCGTGCAGTTCGACGACGCGGGCGAGAGTGTCGATTGACCGCGCCATCTGGCCGACTGTTCGGATCAACGCTTCTTGCTGTTCTGCCAGCTTATCCAGCCGGGCGAATCCGGCGCGATTTTCCGCTGCCATCAGTTCGACGGTCTGGGTCAGCGCTTCGTGGCGTTCTGTCAGCCTTTCGAGCCGTTCGTCAATGGTCATCGTCTGCCTCTGTGCCCACGTCTCAGCCTTCGGGCTGCTCCGCGTAAAAAATCCTCATCACTTGTTTGAACAACGTCTCGTATTGACCAAACGACGCTGGCGAGACGGAAAAGGACTGTGTTCCCCATGAGCCGTCATATGACAGAGGAACTCCCGCATCCGCAAAGAGGCTCTGAAGCTTCTCTGATCTCAAATCGGACTTCGGCATTACGAGCCCAATCTTGACTTGGCGCTTCTGGGGCCAGATGACCGCCGTGTTGGCGTTGGACTCTCCTCGCTTGATCGATACGTAGGACTGCGTGAACTTGAGCTTAAGACTCGGATCGCTGGCTTTGGCTAATTCGAACAAGCTCTCCACAACCTTCATGATCTCTTGTCCGGCCCATTTTCTCCAGGACGCCTCTGCCTCTTTGCTGCTTACTTGATCTTCAATTCCTTTGCCGGATTGCTCGGGCGAGAGGCCCTGCACCGTGGTAAACGTTACTGTTGCTTTTCCACCGACCTCAAAACAAGACATCTGAATCGCAATCAAAGGAAGGCGATCGCCTATCAGACGAATTACATTGAAGAAACGATCGGTCAGGCGTTCTGCAACCAATACGGCAACGTACTCGTAGCCGGGCTCCCTCTTGCGAATCAGATCCCAATATTCGATGGTGCGGATGATGTGATCTGGATCGCTTTTCCCGAGTTGCACCTCGACCGCGTAGCGCCTGTTGCTACCTGGCGCGTCGAGAAGCAAATCGAGACGGCCTCCGCTAAAGACGGTCTTTTCCCGCTCCACGAGCTTCACATCGTCAGCCAATCCCAAAACAGTGGGATCGGTTGCAATAATCTCCTGGATTTTGTTCTCTCCGCCAATCCGTTCAGGCGGGAGCAGGACTGCTTTAACGTACTCCATGCGACCTCTCCCTACGCCACCGTCAACTGTGGCACGCCTTCGCGGGCGAAGGGGCACGGTTTGCCGCTCAGGTGATCTTCGAATTCCTTGCGGAACTTCTTGACGAAGGCAATGGTGGGCATGGCGGCGGCGTCGCCGAGAGGGCAAAAGGTGCGGCCCAGCATGTTTTCGGCGAGGTATTGGATGTTGTCGATGTCGGCGGCCTTGCCGAAGCCGGCGTGGAAGCGGGTGAGCGACTTTTGGAGCCAGTCGGTGCCTTCGCGGCAGGGAATGCACCAGCCGCAGCTCTCGTGCTGATAGAAACCGATGGTGCGCAAGGCGAACTCGACGATGCAGGTGTGGTCGTCGATAACGACGACGCCGCCGGAGCCAAGCATGGAGCCGGCCTTGCCCACCTGGTCAAAGTCCATGCCGATATCGATTTCCTCCGGCCGCAAGACTGGCGTGGATGAACCGCCGGGGACGACTGCTTTGAGTTGGTTTCCGTTTGCGATGCCCCCGCCGACCTCGTAAATCATCTTCTTGAGGTTGTAGCCCATGGGCAGCTCGTAGACGCCGGGCCGCTGGATGTGGCCGCTCAGGCAAAAGAGGCGCGTGCCGCCGTTGCGCGGCGTGCCCAGTTCGGCGTAGGCCGCAGCACCCGTGGCGATGACGTGGGGCACGGTGGCGATGGTTTCGGCGTTGTTGATGACGGTGGGACCGCCGTAGAGGCCGACGACGGCGGGAAACGGTGGTTTGATGCGGGGAATGCCGCGCTTGCCTTCGAGCGATTCCATGAGGGCCGACTCTTCGCCCACTTCGTAGGCTCCGGCGCCGGTCTGGGTGACGATTTCGAATTCGGTTCCGGAGCCGAAGATGTTCTTGCCCAGGAAGCCACGGGCGTAGGCGTCGGCGACGGCTTTCTCGACGATTTCGAGCAAGTAGCGGTACTCGCCGCGGAGGTAGATGAAGCCGGTTTTGGCTCCGACCGCGAGGCCGGCGATGATTGTACCTTCAATGACTGCATGAGGATCGTGCAAAAAGATCAAGTGATCCTTGCAGGTTCCAGGCTCGCTTTCATCGCCATTGACGAGGATGTATTTGGGCTTCGGCGACTGCTTGGGAACGAAGGACCACTTCATGCCGGTGGAGAAGCCGGCGCCGCCGCGGCCGCGGAGGTTTGAGGCTTTGACTTCGTTGACGATCCAGTCGGGGGTCTGCGCGAGACACTTTTTTACGGACTCGTAGCCGCCGAGCTCGATATAGCGGTCGATGTTGGCGGCTCCCTGGCCGAAGCGGCGGGAGACGATTTTGACCTCATCGGGATGGGAGACGAGCCTAGGCATGCTCTTTGGTCCGTTCCGCCTGCGCCTTCCACCCCACGGACGAAGACCTATCCGTGGGGACCCCGGCTTGGGCGCGGTAGTCGGCCAGAATGCCGGCAACGAGGTCCGGCGTGAGTTCGTCGTGGAAGCTGTAATTCACCTGAATCGCCGGCGCCCAGGAACAGGCTCCGATGCACTCGACCTCTTCCAGCGAAAAGAGGCCGTCGGGGGTCGTACCATGGGGACCGATGTTCAGTTCTTCCTGGAATCGGTCGTAAAGCTCATAGGCGCCGCGCAACATGCAGCAGATATTGGTGCAGACCTGGATGTTGTAGCGGCCGGCGGGCTTGAAGCGGAGCATGGAGTAATAGCTGGCGACATTGCGCACATCGAGTTCGGTGAGCCCGAGACGGCGGGCGATTTCGGCGATGACCCCATCGGACAAGTAGCCGACTTCATCTTGCGCATAGAGGAGCATCGGCACCAGGGCCGAGCGCTTGACGGGATAATTGCTGACCAGCGCATCGAAACGGGCGGCGAGGGCCGGCGAAAAAATCGAGAGGGTTTCAGGACTCATGGCTGGGCTCCCCCATTAGATCCCGCGCCCAGGCTTCGGCGGCCAGATCCAATTCTTCTTCGGTTGCCGGGCCGCGGAGGCGGCCGTGTTCGGTCAGTTCCAAGGTTCCCCCACTTCCATTTTCGCGCTTCCAGGCGACAAATGCGCCATTGCGGTCGAGGGCCAGCCATTTTTCGCCACGGCGGACGATGATTTTGTCTTCGCCGACTTCCACCGTGGCCTGTTGCGCACGATGGAGGCCGTGGGCGGCAGTATAACTGCGCAGCAGCGAAGCGAGCGAAACCCAGAGCTCGGCGTGGAGCCGAGCGTCGTGAATCGCTGGTATGCGAGGCTCCAAGGAATCGTTCTCCCCGACTCTTGATGCGCAGAAGGTTAGATCATGACGTCGTTAAGGCGCCGTTCACGCCGGGGGGCAATGGCCGACTCCTTGCTGACCACTTGTCGTCGATCAGTTTTCCGCAATCCACCAAGCAAACCTCCGGCATGTTCCGGCCGCTCTCGCTCAAGGCTTCGAATCCGGATGCAGATCCGGCGCGGTCAGTTAAAGCGCCCCTGGATCAGGCCCGAGACAATTTCGATGGCAATCTGGCCGGGAGTAGCGCCGGCGGTCTCGCGCATGCGTTCCTGCGAAGATGCGGCCTTCTCCTGCGGAGGGCGGCTTAAGAGAAATTCTTTGCGAGAGATCTCGTATCCGTTGGGCGGGCCGAGGATGATGGCGGTGATGCGGCCACCTACCGCTTGAGTTTGAAGATCCACGCTGCAAAACAACGAAGGTCCAAAGGTCAGGCACAGCTTACCGTGGAAGCCCGGGGAAAAAACCCGTTCGATACCCTCCACGCGCCGTTTTGCAAGCTCAGCGTTGGCCTTAGACATCTCTTCGAGGATGTGCTGCTTGACGCGCTCAAAAAAAAGCTGTGCGTCGGACTCCGATTTTTTGAGATTTTCGCTGGCGGAGGGAATTTCAGCCCGCTGCTGCTGGGCCTGCGCTCGATCGGCCAACTCACCATAATTGACCACGAAGTGTGCTCTCCTTTTACCTGTCGATTTCTCCCAACACGATATCAATGGATCCGATGACGGCGACCAGGTCGGCGATAAGTCGTCCTTTGCACATGGTCTCGATGGCTTGCAGGCTGGCGAAGGTCGGGTTGCGCATGTGAACCCGATAGGGCTTGGCCGTGCCGTCGGAGACCACATAATAGCCCATCTGACCGCGGGGGCTTTCAATGCCCTGGTAGACTTCTCCCGCCGGAACGGGAAAGCCCTCGGTGACGATCTTGAAATGATGGATCAGGGCCTCCATCTCAGTTTTCATTTTTTCGCGGTCGGGCAGGACGATCTTAGGAGCATGCGCCCGGAGGGGTCCGGAAGGCATGCCGTCCAGCGCTTGCTGGACGATCTTGACGCTCTCGCGCATTTCCTCGAGACGAACCAGGTAGCGGGCCCAGACGTCGCCCTCGGTGGACGTGGGCACCTTGAACTGGAATTTCTCGTAGCTGGAATAGGGCATATCGCGGCGGAGGTCGAAATCGACGCCGGAAGCGCGCAGGGGTGGGCCGGTGACGCCGAGCGCAATGGCGTCGTTTGCGGACAGATAGCCCACGCCTTTCAAGCGATTCATGAAGATCGGATTGCCCGTGAGCAGGTTGGAATGCTCATCGATTTTCTCCGGGAAAGTGCGGATGAAAGCCTGCACCCGGTCGAAGAAATCGAGCGGGGGTTCCATGGGCGGCCCGCCGATGCGGATGTAGCTGCCCATCATGCGCTGGCCGGAAATATCTTCGAAAATGCGCAGAATCTCTTCGCGCTCGCGGAAGGTATAGAGAAAAACGGTGAGAGCGCCAATGTCCATGGCGTGCGAACCAAGCCACACCAGATGCGAATTGAGGCGGGTGAGCTCAACCAGCAGGACGCGCATCCACTGGGCGCGGGGAGGGATCTCAAGACCCAAAAGCCGTTCGACGGCCAAGCAATAGCAAAGATTATTGGCCATAGGGCTCAAGTAATCGATGCGGTCGGTTAAGGGAACCACCTGTTGATAGAATTTGGCTTCGCAGGTCTTTTCGATGCCCGTGTGCAGATAGCCGATCTC
>JASHUH010000342.1 GCA_030040115.1 Acidobacteriaceae bacterium
GGACTGATCATCGATTACCACTACTTTTGGTACTCGTCGGTGTTCTTTTACACAGATCGAACCGGTTTGCTGCTCAATGGCCGGAGGTTCGGAATGGTGTATGGCTCGTATGCGCCGGGCTCTGCCGAGCCGTTCATCGATGACGCCCAATTTCAGACGCTTTGGAAGACGGCGGCAAGGTATTATCTTTTCGCCAAACCTTCGCAATTGGGCGGCTTGGGTCATCTGGTGGGCGAAAACCGGCTGACCACCGTGAGTATGAGCGGCGGAAAGATACTGCTCACCAATCACCCGCTGCCGGTTGCTGGCGGCACGTGAAATCTGTAAGAATGCGCAGAGGATGCAGCGTATCTCGACCGCGCCTGCGGCGCGAACATCGCGGCGAATGAGCGGCGACAAGAGAACGCTCAGCGGAACGACGGCGGATTCACCCGCGGCAAACACAGCCAGCCCTTGGCAAGAAGCGAAGGCGGGGACGAAGTCCAGTTTGCCGGGTGGGGCGCACTTGGTTCATTTGGCGCGGCGACACTACGCCGGGAAACTGTGGAGCGCTTCTTTGCACACGGCAGTCGTCCATCAGACCGCGAAGTTCGTCTATTTAAATGCTTCTTCACTCCTTCCGTGCCGATTTGAACTGTCTTTGGAGACAACATGAGAATTGCCATTCTTGGCGGCGATGGTTACTGTGGTTGGGCAACGGCGCTTTCTTTGTCGAACAAAGGGCACTCGGTGGCCATTATCGACAATTTTTCCCGGCGGCTCTGGGATTTTGAACTGGGCGTCCAGACCCTGACCCCTATCCGTCCACTGCCCGAGCGCCTCGCAGTTTGGCAGCAGCTCACCGGCAGGACGATCGAGACTTTCGTGGGTGACGTCACCGATTATGAGTTCGTCGCGTCCATGATCGAGGCTTTCGAGCCGGAGGTGGTGGTTCATTTCGCCGAGCAGCGTTCGGCCCCCTACTCGATGATTGACCAGAAGCACGCAGTCTTCACCCAGGTCAACAACGTCACCGGGACCCTCAATCTGCTCTTCGCCATTCGCGAACTGGCGCCGAACTGTCACCTCGTGAAGCTGGGCACCATGGGGGAATACGGCACACCCAACATCGACATTGAAGAAGGCTACATCACGGTAGAGCACAACGGCCGCCGCGACACCCTCCCCTATCCGATGCAACCGGGCTCGTTTTATCACCTCTCCAAAGTGCATGACAGTCATAACATCCGGTTTGCCTGCAAGATCTGGGGCCTGCGCGCCACCGACCTCAACCAGGGTGTCGTCTACGGAACCCTCACCGACGAGGTTCAGTTCGACGAAGCTCTCATCAACCGCTTCGACTACGACGAGGTTTTCGGCACGGTCCTCAACCGGTTCTGCGCCCAGGCCGCCATTGGCGCTCCCCTCACGGTGTATGGAAAAGGGGGGCAGACGCGCGGCTTCCTTGACATCCGCGACACCGTCCGGTGCATCGAGCTCGTCTGCCTCAACCCGGCCGCTCGCGGCGAGTTTCGCGTCTTCAATCAATTCACCGAACAGTTCTCGGTGCTGGAGCTGGCGCAGTTGATTCAAATGGTGGGCAGGGAAATGGGTTTGTCGGTCGAAATCGATCACCTCCCCGACCCGCGCGTGGAGGCCGAAGCGCATTACTACAACGCCAAACACTCCAAGTTGAGCGATCTCGGGCTGGAGCCGCATCTACTCTCCGACGCTCTGGTGAACTCCCTGATCGACGTCGCCATCCGCTATCGCCATCGCATCGATCCTGCCCTGTTCGCTCCCCAGGTGAACTGGCGCGCGGCGCGAAATCACCGCCGCAGCGCGGTGAGTGCGGCCTACCGTGAAATGCTGGTTGGCAACGAGCCTTTTTCGCCTCAAGCAGGTTGACCGGATCGCCGGGAGCGGTGGACGGAAACGGGATTTCCGGGCTGCGGTTCCGCCGGCTATAGCTGGATGGCGGAATGCGACTTGGTGGGCTTGGCGGGCGTCAGATCCCCATTCACGATAGCGTACCTGTGCCCGCGCCAGAAGATCGATTTCCGGGCGAAACTCGTCAGCCAGATGAGAGTCGCCACCGCGTCCCACGCTGGAATAAGAGCCAGCTTGGCCCAAACCCCCCGTTGCCGCAAGCCCACCGAACCCACCAGCAGCGTCAGCACGCAACGGACTATGAAATACCCGCCCAGAAATCCGGCCGCCACCCCAGCCGTAGGTTCAATCGCCACCGCCGCCAGCGCCCACGGCAGTCCCAAAGTAAAGATCAGCCCGGCGTGTCCCCACGGTCGCATGTGGCGCATTACCGTGATCCAGCGCAGACGCTTGGAGAACAACTCGCGGAAGGACTGATAATCGGGAACGGTGGAAATGGCGTAGGGCAGCAGCACCACTTCATATCCACGCTCCGCAATCAAGCGTCCCACCCACAGGTCATCGGCAGGTTTGTTCTCGATCGAGCCGTAACCGGAAAATTCCTCGAGACGAGCCCTGGTGGTGCAAATGGACGGGCCAAGAGTGAATTTCACACCATCAAGCTGCCAGGCTACCAGAATCCCCGGGTAAAAGTCCGACAGCATGCCAACGTCCTGCAGTCGTTGCACCCAACTGGTTTCCTTGGTCGGCACATAGAAACAGGTGACGGCCCCGACACCCGGGTCCGCCATGGGCGCAACCATCTGGCGCAGGTATCGCGGCTCGACACGCACGTCGCTATCGCTAATGACCAGGTGCTCGTGCGAGGCCTCCTCCACCAGCCGCGCCAATTTCGCCACTTTGTCGTTGGTCGCGTTGCGTCCCGTCCCAATCAGGATACGGATGCGAGTGCCAGGGAAATCGGCTTCTAACCTTTGCAGGAGCGGCAGCGCCGGATCGCTCGCATCCCCTATACAGAGCAGAACTTCGTAATCCGGATAGTCCTGCCGGCAAAAGCTGGCGAAATTCTCGTAAGCTTCCTGGTCGAGTCCGCGCACCGGTTTCAGAACGCTGACCGGGGGCAGATACTCCTTGGCTTGGGATTTGGCGCCAAAAAAGAACCGTAAACAGCTAAAGATCGCTATTGCATAGTAAACAAAGGGAATCGCTGCGATGGCGAGGAGCGCCGTTCGAATTGTCGGAAGAATAACCAGGGCTGCACGCACCGTAGGGAAGCCCTTCCACTGTATCACAGCGTAACAGCGAGAGCACCCCGGTCGCCCGGGCCTTGATTCCGAGCTGCCGCCGGCCCGGCGCCAGAGCCGGATCGCCCAAACCTCCTCGCCCCATCACTCTGAAAGATCACAGGTTCGCCGCCAATCGCGAGCATCAAATCAGTTGTGGGGACGGCGTCCCGGAGTGTCTGTTTCTATACAATAAGTGTGTGTCTAGAGTGCTGATGGACGAGGCGACGGCTCCGGAAGAATCACTTAAGTCCCACCGGACCCTCAAGCCCAAAACCTTCCTCATGATTCTGGTAATGGTCGTTTGCGGGCCTCTCGGCAACGTCTTGCTCGGCAAGGGGATGAAGCACGTGGGGGCCGTCGGAATCTGGCCGGTTTCGCATCTGTTTTCGAGCCTGGCGTCGATTCTGGTGAATCCCTCCATCTGGATGGGCATCTCGTCCCTGATCGTGTTCTTTGTCGCCTACATGCTGGTGCTTTCCTGGGCCGACTACAGCTTCGTCCAGCCCGTCTCGGCGCTGGCCTATGCTGTTGTCGCGCTTCTGAGTTTCCTCGTGCTCGGCGAACACGTCTCTCCCTTGCGCTGGGTGGGTATCGCGATCATCTGCCTGGGAGTCTTTGTCGTCAGCCACACCTCTCCACAGACCACCAACCGGGAAACGGCGGGTCGAACCTGACGTGGCGAATTTCATTCTTTTTTCGGTAATTGTGCTGGCGGGGACAGGAGGCGAGCTTTGCGTCTCCCGCGCTATGAAGCAAGTGGGCGAGGCCACCAGTTTCCATCCCGCGGATATTATTCGCGTGGTGCTGCGAGCCCTCCACCAACCGTGGATGTGGGTGGGCGTAACCATGATGGCGCTGGCCTTTTTCGCCCTTCTCGGCGCGCTCTCCAGGTTCAATGTCAGTTTTGTCGTTCCTGTCACCGCGCTGAGCTATATTGCCGGAGCCTTGGGAGGGGTGATTTTCCTGCGTGAGCGCGTTGGTTTCTGGCGCTGGATGGGCGTGCTGCTGGTGGCAATTGGCGTGACCCTCGTCATTGTGGGCAAAAGTTGAGCCGCAGGTCACAGCGCCGAACCGATCTGAGATAGCCCGATTTTCATCGCTCTCGCCATTTCTCGCCGCCGAATGAAGCCATCCGAGATGGGGAAAAAATCGGCGCAGAGCTTACGGATTGTGCAGCTCGTTGAGCCAATCCTGCATATGACCAAGCGCACGTAGCAGGTTCAAACGCGCTTTGGCCAGGTTCAGCCCCGCTTCCAGCGCGTCTTCGTACCGCTGCCGCTCATCGATCATGGCT
>JASHUH010000343.1 GCA_030040115.1 Acidobacteriaceae bacterium
ATAGCGGCGAGGTGCTGCTGAACGGGGAGGTGGACTGGGTCTACGAAGAGGAACTGGATGTGCGGAGCAATTACTTCTGGTCGCCGGATTCGCGTCATATCGCCTATCTGCAAATGAACGAGACCAACGTGCCGCGGTACCCGCTCGTTGACTGGCTTCCCACTCACGCGACGGTCGCCGACCAGGTCTACCCGCAGCCCGGCGACGCCAACCCCGACGTGCGCATCGGGGTGGTGAGCGCGCGTGGCGGCCGAACCGAGTGGATCAGGCTGCCCATGCAGCCCGGGCAAGACTACATTCCGCGCTTCGGCTGGGTCGACGACAAAACCCTTTGGATCGAAGTGCTCACCCGCGATCAAAAGCATCGCCAGATTTACTTCGTCGACCCCTCTTCCGGCGAGGGGCGCCTAGCGCTCGAAATCAGTGACGACAAGTTTCTCGACGATAACTACGATGTCTCCGTGGGCGACGGCGACATCGTGCTCACTGACTGGACCAGCGGCCACAACCAGCTTTACCTCTACAGCTACAACAAGGCTCATCCCACCAAAGCCCCTGCCCAGCTCGTGCGGCAGCTGACCACCGGGAACTTCGAGGTGGGAGCAGTCTTCAAGGTCGATGAAAAAGACCAGCTCATCGACTACGCCTCGAATCAAGGCAATCCACTGGAGCAGCAGGTATGGCAGGTGCGCTTCGATGGCGAAAGCAAGCAGTTGACCTCGGGCGCGGGGTTCCACGACGCCAACTTTTCACCCGTAGCCGATGCGTTTGCTGAAACGCAATCGGCGCGCCTGCAGGCCCCGGTCCTGCGCCTCTGTCAAAGCCCAGGCCAGTGCAGCGTCTTTTGGCAAACTCATGCCCTCGCCGCCTATCGCTTGCGCCCCCCCGAGCAGCTTGAGGTGAAGGCGCAGGACGGCTCGACCCTCTACGCCACGCTCCTGCTTCCCCGCAGTGCTGGAAGCTCCGCCTCGGGCCCTCCGCAGCCAGCCAGCGTTCCTCTGATTGTGAACCCTTACGGTGGGCCTGGGGAGCAGAGCGTGACCGACCGCTGGAACGACAGCCTGCTCTTTGACGAGTTGCTCGCCGAGCACGGATTCGCTGTTCTCCACGCCGACAACCGCGGCATGGGCGGCCGCGGTCGCGCCTTCGCGCAAGCCGCATACCACGATTTCGGACCCGTTCAGCTCCAGGACCAGTTGACGGTGGTGGATGATGTACTAACCAAACACCCGGAACTTGATCCCAAGCGCCTTGGCTGGTGGGGTTGGAGCTGGGGCGGCACATTCACGCTCTACGCTATGACCCACTCCGACCGCTTCCGTGCTGGCGTTGCGGTGGCTCCGGTCACCGACTGGCGCGACTACGATTCAATCTACACAGAACGCTATATGAGCGAGCCCGCCGTGTTTCCTTCCGGCTATCACGACTTTTCGGTGGTGAATTCGGCCGCCAGCCTCAAAGGCCGCCTGCTGCTGGCGATCGGAACCGGCGACGACAATGTCCACATCGGGAACACGGTGCAATTGATCCAGGCTCTCATCGAAGCTGGCGTCCCCTACGATCTGCAGATTTACCCCGGTAAGACCCACTCCATCAACGGTCCCGATGTGCGCACCGCCCTGTATCGGCGGATCCTGGCGCAGTTCGAGCAGTATCTGACCTCGCCTGCCGCTTCGGCATTCCCTGTGCGCTGAGCAGAAAACCCCCTTGCCCCGCTCGCAATCGCTAGTTTTTCTGCTTAGGCTCCGCGCTGAGGGTTCGCCGGCGCTTCTACCCAGCCAACAACGCGGAGAATCTAATATCGCCCCCGCGTCTCCTCAACCATCCGGGATCTCAAACCTCGTGGTGCTTGAAAATGTCGTCTTTCTCTCGGCAGGAGCAGTTCGAGCACTCCAGGCAGCACACCAACAGGACGGCCACGCCCGCCGTCACCAATATGGCGAGAACGCCACCGTTGTCCACCAGCCAATGCACCAAACTATGCATAAAGAGTCCGTCAAACCGCAACCGGAACTCATCCGGAAGCGCGCCCCAACTGCTATGGCGGCGCTCCCGGCATATTCTGTATGACGCTCGGCTCGGTTCCCGGGTTTATTATCGCGTTTTCGGCGTGATTTCGCGCATTTTTTTTGGGAGAAACGGAAGGCGCTCCTTTACCTATTACCTGCGCCCCGGTGGTTCGGCGGCTAGGGCCCCATCGAAATTACCAAAAACTGGAGACACCGGAAAGCGGGCTTTCTGGGGGTGGGGGAATCGCAATCCTCTCATTCCATTGGGAACATCGCCATGAACGGCAGCCACGGAATCTTCGACCACATCCTCTTTGCGCTGCTCCTCGTCCTGCCGCTGGTCGAGTGGCGCTGGACTTGGCCCCGCTACCTCGCCCGGCTGGCCACTGGCTCTCCGGGGGTGCGCTGCCGGTTTTACCAAACCCTGGTTCTCAGCGAGTGGGCGCCTGTGCTTTGCCTCCTTGGTTTCTGGGCGGCGCGCCGTCGTTCCTGGTCGCGTTTGCTGCTGGCCGGATCGACGCCTTTGCGGATCGGGCTGGGTCTCGGCTCGGCGCTTCTGCTCATCGGCCTTTTGCGCCTGCAGCGGCGCTGGCTCCTCGCCCGCCCCGAGCGCATCGAGCGCCTCCGGCCCAACCTTCTCTACGCCAAGCCATTGCTGCCGCACACACCAGCCGAATACCGGCTCTTCCGCCTCGTCTCCATCACCGCGGGTGTCTGTGAGGAAGTCCTCTTTCGCGGCTTCCTTCTCTGGTACCTCGCCGTCTGGACTGGCCCGGTAGCCGCGGTGATTCTAAGCTCGTTGCTCTTCGGCGCCGGACACCTGTACCTCGGCCTTAATCAAACTCCCAAAGCCGCATTGGCCGGACTCGTTTTCGCGACCCTTGCCGTCGCCTCCGGATCGCTCTGGCCGGCCATTCTGCTCCACGCCGCCATCGACTGGAACTCCGGCGATTTGGGTTTCCGGGCGCTGACTGCACCCCCCGGCGCCGCACGGGAACGGAGCGCTCTCGAAACGAGGAATGAAAACTGCTGAATCGGGACCTGAATAGTTCGAGAAAGCCCTTCCAGATCAAAGACGCCTTCACCCCTTGCGCCGGTAAAGAACCTGAAACTCGTACCCGGAATTTGGCGGAAACAGCGCGGATACATGACGCAAGCGCTCGGCCAGCGCCGGAGCGGCCAGCAGCGGGTACTCGCGCTCGCGCAGGTCGTGATAATCGAAATCGACGGCCAGCGAAAGCATGTAAATGGCCAGGGCATCGGAGAACGACGACTCGAAATAACTGTTGCGCGCCCGCTCGTCGATCGTGCTCTGGCCGCCTTTCTGGCCGGGACGAACCTCCTGCGCCCGGCGGCGCGTCTCCCACGCGTCCTGGCTGGTCTCGCCGCGCACCTGGGCTTCGGCCTGCGACCAGGCAAGCGAGGCAAAGCTCTCCGGCACGCCCGCTTTCTCCACAAAGTTGTGGCCCACGTTGATGAAAAATTCGAATGCCAGGCCGAAGCGGTCCTCGACCAGGCGCGTCGACAGGAACACCGCTTCCATGGAGCCGAAGGCGGCGTTCCGATGGCAGATCGCGCGGTCGCCGAGATCCACCGAATACGAAGGAGCGATCATGGTTTCGCCGGTGTCGGCGATGGCCAGCGGCACAAAGTAATACGCGCGCTGGCTGAGCGCGCCCGAAAGTGTGGCCGGTACAGCGCCCACCAGGTGCTCGAGGTCCGTGTCGGAAATGCGCGTCTCGCCCCAGGATGCGTAATGAATTCCGTTGGCCGCCTGACTCACCGTCACTTGCGTAGCGACCTTCTCCGCGTGCCACAGCTCAATCTGTGCAGAGCTTGCCATGAGTCTGTATTCTAGTGGATAGAGGTCGGAAAATGATGCAATCTGACGATGCCGCACGCGCCGGAGGCAAGTTTTTGGGCTTTCCCCTCGAAGGCTTCGGACTTTTCACCAGTCTGTTCCTCTCGCTGGCCACCGGCTTCTTCGCCTTCTTCGCCACCACCTTCCTGGCCATTTTCGCGCTGCTGGCGTGGAACGGGCTCGGCGGCCATTCGGTGAGCTACGTCGATACGTATCGGTATGTGGGCCTTCCCGCAGGTATCGCGGCGTTCATTGTGACCCTGATCGTTTTCGGCGCCCTTTGGATCCGCGCCAAACTGATAAGCTGACGGCGATTCGGCTGCTTCGCTTCTTCGATGGCCGTACAATCCATCCAACTCGACACCTTGCCCGCCAGCCCGGAGCAGGCCCGCCTTTGGTGCGCGCAGCTTGAAGATGGGGAGATTCTCTACTTTCCCCAAACCCCGGCGCCCATCCCCGCGGAGGATCTCGATTTCCTCTTGAACCAGCGGCAAAGCGGTGCATCCATCCATAAGAACATCGCCTACAAGCCCGATCGCGATCGCTTGAGCGGCTGGGATAGCCAAACCATGAACGACGCCGAGGTCAACCGCCTACGCGGCATCATGCAGCGCTACTCGGGCAGTGTGACCGCATTTTTGACGGGCTTTCTTGCGCCCTACCAAGGGCGTTGGCGGCGCGATTACGCCAGTTACCGGCCTATGGAGGAGCAGGGCCGCGATCTGCCGTTGCGACGCCGCAACGACCTGCTCCACACCGACGCCTTCCCCACCCGGCCCACGCGCGGTGCGCGGATACTTCGCTTCTTTCATAACATTCATCCCACCCGAACCCGCGATTGGGTCGTCGGCGAACCGTTCCGCCGCGTGGTGAAAGAGTTCGCGCCGCGCCAGTTGTCCCTGCCGCACAGTCAGAGTAGCGCCGGCCGCGCCGCCGTGCGCCTCGCCCGGGCCACCGGCCTGGCCAGCCTCGTTCCCCGGTGGAAACGCACCCCGTATGACGAGTTCATGATGCAGTTACATAACGCCATGAAAGAAGACGCCGCTTTTCAAAGCACCTGCGCCAAGGTCTTCGTGCAATTCGCGCCCGGCTCAAGCTGGATGGTGTACACCGAGACCGTCCCCCACGCTGTCTTGAGTGGCCAATACGCCCTGGAACAGACTTTTCTCGTGGATCCGGCCGCTATGGTGACCCCCGATTCGGCGCCCGTAAAGGTGCTGGAAAAGCTGGTCGGCGCAAATCTGACCTGAGTCCTGTCACGGGAGATAGCGAACTGCTCCCCGGCAACCGAAAACCTTCGTCAACAGGCCCTTGGGTTGGGGCGCAGCTTTACCGGTGTGCAATGAAATAACACGGGGCCTCTTACTCCCTGAAAACAGTTACTTTGGTTACCTAAAATCGATAGACAGAGTGATGTGCATCACCTGAAGACGTGATCCGAAAGTTATGATCAGAAGACCTCCCGCACGGCAGGACAAAATAATTTCTTGCTCTGCCAAACCAATCGCCGAGCTGGTGAGAGGTCCCGGGAGCAAATGCGTTTTTTGAGGTGGACGATGGAGCTTCTTCTTGTAATGTGGTCGATTTGGGGTGCGGTGGTTCTGCTCTTTGCTGCGGTGAAACTGTATGCCTTGATGCTGGTGCGCGCCAACAGCAGCCAACTGGTCCTCGACGGATCTTCTCAGAATTTGCCCGCGCAGCAAGCCGCGGAAACGGCCAAATTAAACAAAGTTCGGTCGGCGGAGCGCGTTCTTCTGTGGGCTGTGCTCGCGATAACCGCTATCCTGCTCGTGAACCACGTTACGCATATGATCAAATAGCCGCGGGCCTGCCGGCTCGAAAACCCCCAAAGGGCAGGCGGACGACGACCACATCCCCATCCTGGTGGAGCAGTTACCGCCGCCGCGATCGCTCCCGCTGCAACTCGCGGTAAAGCTCGCTTTTCGATTTGCCCAGTTCCCGCGCCAAGCGCTTGAGCGCCTCTTTCTCGTCGACGTCATTCTGGGCCTGGAGGCGCTCCACACGGCCGGCAATACTGTCTCGCCCCGTCTGACCCGGGCTGGACAAAGCCACTCGGGCGAGGGCTTCGACCAGCAGCGTCATCTCCCCGCGGATTTTCTCCCGGCGGCCAAGTTCGCGGCGTAATTCC
>JASHUH010000344.1 GCA_030040115.1 Acidobacteriaceae bacterium
CCGTACTCACCCGACCTGAATCCCATCGAAAAGGCCTGGGCCAAGCTCAAACAACGGCTGCGCGCGGCCAAGGCGCGAACCAAAGACGCACGCGATCGGGCCATCACCGAATTGCTGCCGCTGCTCACTGCCGAGGACACAAAAGCTTGCTTCAGGCTCCCCTTTCATGCTCTACAGCAATAGGAGAAATACTCTAGACCTGGGAAAGCACAGTCCTCAACTTACCAAGAAACTGTGAACTGCGAACTGAAAACTGTTTTTCACCACCCCAGCACATAGGCAAACACCAGCGGCGCCACGATGCTTGCATCGCTCTCGATGATGTACTTCGGCGTGTTTTCGCCCAGCTTGCCCCACGTAATTTTCTCGTTCGGCACCGCGCCCGAATACGATCCATAGCTCGTGGTCGAGTCCGAGATCTGGCAGAAGTAGGCCCAAAGCGGCACGTTCTCGCGCTGCAGGTCCTGGTGCAGCATCGGCACCACGCAGATGGGAAAATCGCCTGCGATCCCGCCCCCGATCTGAAAAAATCCCAGCGGCGTGTTGGCCGTCGTATTCGTATACCACTCCGCCAGTTCCATCATGTACTCGATGCCGGTCCGCACCGTGTGCACCTTCATCACGTCGCCCGAAATGCAATGGCCGGCATACATATTGCCCAGCGTCGCATCTTCCCAGCCCGGCACAAACATCGGCAAATTCTTCGTCGCCGCGGCCAGCAGCCAGCTATCTTTCGGATCGATCTGGTAGCTCTTCTCCAGCCTGCCCGAGCACAGAATTTTGTACATGAACTGATGCGGAAACCACCGCTCGCCGGCCTTGTCGGCCTTCATCCACTCCTGCAGCACTTCGTTCTCGATGCGCCGCATCGCCTCCATCTCCGGTATGCAGGTGTCGGTCACGCGGTTCATGTGTCGATTGAGCAGCGCGGCCTCGTCCCCCGGGGTCAGATCGCGATAATGCGGAACGCGCTCATAAAAATCATGCGCCACCAGATTAAACACATCTTCTTCAAGATTCGCGCCCGTGCAGCAAATGCCGTGAATCTTGTCTTGCCGGATCATCTCCGCCAGCGAAAGCCCCAGCTCCGCCGTACTCATCGCCCCGGCGATGGTCACAAACATTTTGCCGCCCGCGTCCAGCAGCTTTCTATATCCCTCCGCCGCATCCACCAGCGCGGCGGCATTAAAATGCCGGTAGTGATGTTTCATAAAGGCAGTAATCGCGCCCATGTCCTTATTTCTCCCTACCTAAGCTAACACAGCGTGATTGCAGGGTCTGCGCATCGGTGGGGACGCGACTGCAGCGGCGCTGCTCGACAGGACGCGCGCTTGCGATCCGCCTTTTGCGGGCGCACATCGAAGCATCTCGGCGAGAGCTTGCTGCTCTGGACGAGGCTTTGAATATCCCCTCGCGATGGGTGCGTGATCCTAGCTCTCTCCGCTTCGCGCAGCTAGATGGAAGGGCGAACCCCCGCTTTTAAAGCGCCGATCAGCCTTCCTCCGCCTCGCGCAGCTTCGCAATCACGGTGAAGTCTTCGAGCGTGGTCACGTCGCCTTTAACTTCTCCATGAGTGGCGAGCTCGCGCAACAGCCGGCGCATGATTTTGCCGGAGCGCGTCTTGGGCAAAGCTTCGGTGAACCGGATATCGTCCGGCCGCGCCAGCGCGCCAATCTCTTTCGTCACCCACTTGCGCAGCTCGTCCTTGAGCTCGTTCGAGGGCTGGTTGCCGCTTTCCAGCGAAACAAAAGCCGCAATCGCCTGGCCCTTGAGCTCGTCAGGACGGCCCACCACCGCAGCCTCGGCCACTTTGGGGTGCGCCACCAGCGCCGACTCCACTTCCATGGTGCCCAACCGATGGCCGCTGACATTGATCACGTCATCCACGCGGCCCATCAGCCAGTAGTAGCCGTCGGCGTCCTGACGCGCGCCGTCGCCCGTGAAGTAGCAGCCGGGAACATCGGACCAATAGGTCCGGACATAACGTTCGGGGTCGCCATACACCGTGCGCGCCATCGAGGGCCAGGGATTGCGTATAACCAGCAGCCCGCCGTGCCCCGCGGGAACCGGCTCGCCCTCCCGAGTGACCACCTCCGCCTGGATGCCGAAAAACGGCCGCGTCGCCGAGCCGGGCTTGGTGGCGATGGCTCCGGGCAGCGGCGTGATCATGATGGCTCCGGTCTCGGTCTGCCACCATGTGTCCACAATTGGGCAACGGTTGTGCCCGATCTTTTCGCGGTACCATATCCACGCTTCCGGATTGATGGGCTCACCCACGGTTCCCAGGAGCCTTAGCGAGCCCAGATCGTGCTTCTCCACGTGCTCGTCGCCCCACTTGATAAAGGCGCGGATGGCCGTGGGCGCGGTGTAGAACACGGTCACGCGATGGTCGTCCACAATCTTCCAGAAACGCGAAAAATCGGGGTAGTTGGGGGCGCCTTCGTACATCAGCACGGTGGCCCCGCACTGCAACGGGCCATACACAACATACGAGTGGCCGGTGACCCACCCAATATCCGCGGTGCACCAATAGATGTCCTCCTCGCGCAGGTCGAAAACGTATTTCGTGGTCAGGTAGGTTTGCACGGCGTAGCCGCCGGTGGTGTGCACTAGGCCCTTGGGCTTGCCCGTGGTGCCGGAGGTGTACAGGATGTACAGCGGATCTTCGGCATCCTGCTCCTCGG
>JASHUH010000004.1 GCA_030040115.1 Acidobacteriaceae bacterium
AGCTGGTTCGGATCGCGGGGGCGTTTTCCTTTGCCGACCGTCATGAATTCATTATCGCGCAAAGAAAAATGCTAAAGCCGCTTGTGGAAAACCAAACTGACCCAGTACCGGACGGACCTCCATGGCGCTGAGCGCAGTAAAATTGGTCCGGATTTCATTCTTTTCGCGATCGCGCGGGAAATGAATGCATTATGGACTCTATGGATTCTGACGTTCCGCAATACCTGAGCCGGGCGGTCCCGGCGCCGCTTGATTCCCGCGTACCCTGGTACAAGAGCACCTTTCCAACGTATGCCGGCATATTTCTTTGGGTCGGCTTTTATCTAAGGCTTGCGGGGCCTACGCTGGGCCTGGCCAACGTTGGCGTCTGCCTTGCCGGTTTGCTCATCGCAGGTCTGCTCTGTTTCGCGCTTTACTATTACGTTCCGGCCATGCTGGGAATGCAGACCGGCCACCCACTTTACGTTGTGGCCACCTCGACCTTCGGCGCCAGGGGCGGGTATCTGATTCCCGGGCTGCTCATGGGATTTCTTCAGGTCGGGTGGGTTGCGGCCATTGCATTCATCTCCGCCACGTTCATTATGAACGGGCTCGGCCAATCGGCGCGAAGCCTCTTCATTCTGATCGTCGTTCTTTGGGTGTACAGCCTCGGATGGATTGCAGTCCTGGGCATTTATTATGTTGGTCGCGCCGCCAAGTATTTGAATTGGGTTCCCCTCGCGATGGTTCTCATGGTCGTTTGGGCGAACCGGAGCGGGATTGCTCACTACACCGTCCCGCAGCGCCACAATGTGGGCGGCTTTCTGAATGTTCTCACCATTGTGATCGGCTTTTTCGCCACCGCGGGCGCAGCCGGCGCCGATTTCGGCATGCACAACCGCAACCGGCGAGACATTGTCCTGGGCGGCGTGCTGGGAATCGTCGGTGGGGTGATGATTGCCGGCGGTCTCCCCATTTTGGCCGTAGCGGGGTTCATCGGACGGGGCGCGGGTTCAAGTTACGATTACTCGGCGGCCATCGCCAGCGTGGGGGCCTTGGCTCCAGTCATGTTCTTCTTGTTTGCCGCCGCCTCGCTGGTTCCTACCTGCTTCTCCTCATTCATTGCGTCGAACAGCTTTAACACCATGCTGCCCAGGATTCCAAGGAGCGTTTCCACCTTCGCCGCGCTCACGGTGAGCGTCATCCTGGCGAGCACCGGAGTGGCCAACAATCTCGTCGGCTTCTTCAACATCGTTGGCGCCTCTTTTGGACCGATTTGCGGGGCGATGATGGCGGACTATCTGCTGGCCGGCAAAAAATGGCGCGGTCCGCAGCCGGGCGTCAACTGGGCCGGTTATATCGCCTGGCTTCTCGGCTTTATCACCGGCATTCCAGATCACCTGCCGGGAATTCCGGCAGCATGGGTCAAAGCGGACAATCCCGCCGTCCTTTATTCCTTCGCGGTTGGCTTCTTCGCTTACTTGATCCTGGCGCGCCTGGGATTATGGCGTCCGCAAATGGACGGTCTGGAGGCGCGGGAAAAGAAGCAACTTGCGTAATCATTCCTCTTTGAGCTAGCAAGCACACCTTCGCCAACGGCAGTCTAAGGCCTTCCGGCGCGACGCCGAAGCGAGGCCGCCGGCATGGACGTAAGTGAAGCCCGTCTCGGCCAGAACGAGGCGCGCGACTCTCTCACCAAAGCCCGTGTCGCCATCCGCGATCGTCTTACGCCTTTGTCGAACCCTTTTGCGACGACACCCGCAAAGGCCCCCGAGAGATCTGTTCAGAGTGCTTTAACGGCAAGTGGGGGTGCGCCGGGATAACCGGGCATCATCGGGACTGACGGTTTTGAGATGACCCGCTATGGGCGCTCTTGAGGTCGGGCGAAAGCGCCACGTACCGGCTCCAAGCAGGGTGAATCTTGACGGCGGCGCACATGGCCACAGAAGATCCCGTACCCGCAAGCAATCCCCCAAAACCGCCCTTCCCCGTCGTGCGTTTCCACAACATTCCCAGCACCACGGTGCTTCTGCTCTTTTTCCGAAATATTGAAATTGGCGGTGATGAACCTTGCGGGGGTTTTCCCGGGAAAGCCACGTCTTTTTGCCCATGAAGCTGATCGCGGGAGGGTTGTGCTGGCACCCGGCATAGACCGAGGTCGTGAAGAAGTCGTAAGCAGGCGCAAGTTGTGCGTCATTCCGCGACGTAACCGTTGAACTAACCCGGCCTTCACAAATGCAAACCTGGAGCGCGTGATGGGGCTCGAACCCACAGCCTTCGGCTTCGGACGCCGATGCTCAATCCGTTTGAGCTTCACGCGTAAACAACAACGTTGGGGCCGTCCCAGTCAGTCATGGCCGCTAATCCCAAGCCCGCGAAAGACTCCTCCAAGCCGGTCCAGTTCAATCTCTACGATGGCGAAGACACAGCTTTCCAGTCTCGTCGAGCGCGCGGCGAAGGGGGACGAGATCGTCATCGTCAAGGGCGGCAAACCGACGGCGAAACTGGTTCCACTTTCGAAGCCGGAAGAGAGCGTTGAGCCGGAGCCGCTGCCATTTGGAAAAAATCTGCCTGGAATCACCTACATTGCGCACGATTTCTACGAGGATCTCCCGCCCGAGCTGTTTGAGGAAGGCGACAGCGATTACCTGTTTCGATCCGGGGGAACAAAGTGACCGGGGAGCGATTCCCTGCTGGATTCGCATGTTCTGATCTGGCTCGATACCGGAGACGCGAGGTTGTCCCCGGCCAAGCTCACCAG
>JASHUH010000028.1 GCA_030040115.1 Acidobacteriaceae bacterium
GCGCGCAACGCCAGCAGCGATGCTTTTCCGCAAACGCCGCAGCTCGAGGTGGTGTAAAAGTTCCGCTCCAGATTGGCGAGACTCACCTCGACGCCTGGGGCTAACTCCACCAGCACGGTGTTTCTTCGCGGCTGGTAATTGAGATCGCTCCGGTGCTCTTCTTCCGATCCGCCCGGCGCAGGATCTTCCTTTGCATACACGATTCTGTCGATGTCCGCCGCGTCGCGAATCACGCCTGCGGTCATCAGAAAGCCCGCGGCGAGCTCGTCGTCATGCCCGGGCGTGCGCATGGTCACCGAGACGGATTTTCGCGCGCGCCCGCTTGCCGGCCCATACAGGATTTGGATTTCGAGCGGTTCCTCGACAGCGAGCGCTTCCGTAGCCGGCTGCGCACCCAGCCCCGTCCATTTGTCGACGGGGGCGTCGATCACGGCGCGGCTTGTCTCATCCACATCGGTTTCACATGCCGTAAACGGGACCGCATCCATAAGCTGGTTAGATGTGTAAAAGCCGCGGTTACACAACATCCGTCAGAATGACGAGATAATTTTTGTCCGCGAGCGTTTCCTCCATCATAGGCCAGTACTTGGCGTGCACGTCTGAGGCAACCCAGCGCTGCCGCAATTCTTCGCTCTGATAGGTCAACTGGAACCGGTAATTGATTCCCGGCGCCGGTGTTGGTCCGCCTTGTAAAACTTTTCGTATTTTAGCGATTTTCAAATCAATATATCCTTCGAACTTCTCCGCCACCGGTTTGAACTTATGGTGATAGACGTCGAGCATCTCCTGCTCCCGCGCCGGGTCGACCGCCAAATCGCAGTAAAGCACGATGGGCTTCTCTCCGGCGTCGGCGCTGCGCTCGGCCCTGGTAACGGAGAGTTTGGGGTCGATCTTCGCGGCCTGTTCCGCGGCAGTTGGCTCCCCTGGCTGGTGATCCATTCTTGACCTCGTGGGTGGGATTCGCTTGCGCGATGTTTCGAATTCCAAGCCGGCCGTCGCGCCGAGCCTCGCCTCGCCGGCGTGAGGGATGAACGGCGCAATTATACGGAGCCGGGACGCGAAGCTGTCAAGCGCGGGCGGGCGCCGCGAGTATTCTCAGGTAAGCCATCGAAATTCAACTCCCGCGCGGAGGATTTGAGAATGCACACGCGAATCCATGGTCGCTTTCTCCGATCCATAGCCGTTGCCATCGCGCTTGTGGCGGGCGCGCTGGCGGCCTCGAGCTCCGACGTGTTTACGCCGGAGAAAGCCGACCCCGTCGCGGCCGGCATGGACCCCGCTTTTCTGGCGCGCATCCCCGCCAAATTGAAAACCTACGTCGCCGCGGGCAGGGCCGCCGGTTTCGTCACCATCGTGGTCCGGCATGGACACGTCGCCAGCCTGGAGACCGTCGGTTACCAGGATCTCGAGGCCAGGATTCCCATGCGCGCCGACACCATCTTTCGCATCGCGTCCATGACCAAGTCCTTTACTGCGGCCGGCATCATGATCCTCGTTGACCAGGGACGCATCGGCCTTCTCGATCCGGTGGAGCAGTATCTGCCGGAATATAAGGGCATCAAAGTGAATCCGTGCGGGGAGTCAGAGGCCAGCCAGGGCTGTGACCCGGTCAACGCCGCCCGCCCCATCACCGTTCTCGACCTGCTCACCCACACTTCCGGCTTGCCGCCGCAAGGCCCGCCGGGTCCCGAGCCGTTCCAGTCACTCGCGGAAAGAGTCGATGCCGCCTCCCACTCTCTTTTGCTCGCGCAGCCGGGCGCAAAATGGATCTACAGCCAAATCGGCTACGCCATCCTGGGCCGGCTCATCGAAGTTTGTTCGGGGCAGCCCTACGCGGAGTTTCTCACCGAGCGCCTGTTCCAACCCCTGGGCATGAACGATACCTACTTTTCGCTTCCCGCCGCCCAACAGAGCCGCTTGGCCGTACTCTACACCCTGGATGCCAACGGCAAGCTGGTGCGCGCCGCCCGGCCCGCCGATCTCAGCCCAAAAGTCCCCTCGCCTGAAGGTGGAGCGATGACGACCGTAACCGACATGGCGCGCTTCTACCAGATGCTGATGAACCAGGGGACTCTAAACGGAAAAAGAGTCCTCTCTATCGCCGCCGTCGAAGCCATGACCACCAACTGGACAGGAGACCTGAAAGGGGTGGAGTTTTCTCCTGGCCTGGGAATGGGGCTAAGCTTCGGCGTGGTCAAAGATGTGGAGGGAACCTTCCGCTATCAATCCATCGGCGCCTTTTCCAAGGGGGGCGCGTTCCGGACTTATGGATGGGGCGATCCGGTGAAGGACATGTTTGGCGTCATCATGTATCAGCGAACCAACGGCGGCGGCGACACGGCGCCGGAGACGAACGCATTCACGGTCCTGGCCAACGCCGCCATCGAACATTGAGTTCGGGCCGCCCGTCCCGGCGCATGAAACTCGCTTGCTCGCGGCAAACGGCGCAAGCGGATCTTGGCCGCTCCAGAAACAGCTATGGCTGGTCCTGATTTGCAAGAAAAATCCCTTCACCACCCCGCAACATTGGGCTTAGACTGGTACTCACCGCAGCTCCCCAAATTGGGGTTATAGGGGCTTTCTTGGGCGCTTCGCCTAGACAAGGGGACGCCAATGAAATCCGGACCCGCAACCAGACGCCTCTTCCATGTTGCGCTGTTTTGTCTGCTGGCTCTGCCCGCAGCGCCGCGCTCGGCCTGCGCGCAGGCGAACACCGATCCCGCCCAACTTCAAAACAGCGGCATCGCCCGGCTTGACCACTGGTTGAACCACGTTCGCGCCACCGGCGACGCGGCGACTACGCGCAACGAGCTGGTGGCGGCTCAACAGGAGTTACAAGCGAGTTACCTTCTCTTTGTGCAGCCGAACGAACCGGCGCGCGCGGCCTGGAGCGCCATCAAGCTCGGCGATATTCAGCGCTTTTTGAACCACTGGGCTCGGGCTGTTTCCGCTCACCCAATCGCGCTTCAGCT
>JASHUH010000345.1 GCA_030040115.1 Acidobacteriaceae bacterium
GGCCAAGAAGATGATCTGCTTTGTCAAAGAGAATCGCCGCACGCCGGAGCAGGCCGCCGCGGTCCTAACCCGTTTCTGCTCCTGCGGAATCTTCAATCCTTCCCGGGCCAAGAGGATTCTGGAACATGCGCGCACCGGTCAAAAATAGCCTGGAAAATAGTCTGATAATCTGCTTAGTTTTCTTTCTGGCGGCGTCGGCCTTTGCCGAAGTAAAGGTCTTTAAAAACTTCCCCCTCATCGACGGAACGGGTCGGCCCGCCGCCCCTCATTCGGCCATGATTCTCAACCATGGCATAATGGAATGGGTTGCACCCGTTTCCGGACTTCCGAACCCGCCCTCCGCCCACGTTATCGATCTCCGATGGATATGTGTGATTTCCCAATAGTCTTTTAGCGGGAGCCCGCTTTCATTCCGGAATTCTTGAGTTGCGGCGCACAAAATGGCTTAATAGAAACGATCGATTAGGGGGAAAAAGACATGAAGAGGAGAGAGTTTCTGGCCGCGAGCGCCGCTGCCGCATTGGCGGCGGGTTTCGGGGACGTCAAAACCGCGCCCGCACAGTGGATCAAGCCGCGCGAAATCCCTCACCGTAAGGCGACAACCACCAAAATGTTCAAAGCCCCGGGTATGTACCCGAACGGGTTGGCCGTTTCCCCGGAGGGGCTTTGGATTGCACAACAAAAATTATCCGATCTGCAAGCTCGCCTTTGGCGCGAACCCGTGCCCAAGGATCGGGGTGAGGCGGCGTGGCTGGTGGACTGGAACGGCAAGCTGTTGCGGACCGTCACCACCAAATCGCGCAACACCAGCGGCATGGCGTTCGGGCTCGGCTGCGTGTGGATGGGCGCGAACACCGAGCCGGAAGGCTTCTTCCAGACCGATCTCGACTCCTATCTCGTGCGGCATCTGCAAATTCCTCTCGGCCCTCCCGACAACGGCGGCGGCTGCCACGGCGCTCAGTGGCATGAGGGCAAGCTGTGGATTGTGGCCAACCGCACCCACGGGAATCTGCGCGTCGATCCGGTCACCTGGGCTCCTGAGTTTATCATTCCCATTTACACCACCGACGAGTTCAAACGCTGGCACGATATCACTTTCGACGATCAGGGCTATCTTTGGCAGATCAACGGCAACGACAGCTTCAAATACGCCGACGGCAAGCCGGGATTGATCAAGTACAACGCCGCCACCGGCGAAGTATTGGAATTGGTGGACTTCGAGCCCGGTTCCTGCGATCCCCACGGACTGGAATTTCATGACGGCGCGCTGATCAGTTGCGACGCTGGGGTTCACCCCGGGTGGAAGGACCTGGATAGCCCGTCGAGCGGCTGGATCTTTCGCATTAACCTGGCGTAGCGGAACCATCGCAGTGATTGGGAGCGAGCGCTTGCCGCGCCGGGGCGCGCCTCGCTCTCCTGGTCGAGGCATGCGGCTCGAAGAGAAGCTTGTTGGAGGGTTCCCTGAACCTGTAGAATTTTTATGTTCAGACAGTTAGACCGTACAAAGGTCAAACCAGTAAATCGACTATCTTCCCTGCGGCGCAAACTCAACTCGATGCGGCTTTCCCCGTCTTCCGGCGCAGCGACATTCCTGGCGCCGGCGGTAGTGCGTCGGCAATTGAGTTCATTGCGCTGCATCGAGCGCCATTTTTCAGTTGAGCAAATCCATACGAAGGGAAATCAACATGGGAGAGCAGAACGGCAACGATGGGTTGAGCCGGCGTAGCTTCCTGGGCAAGACTTCGGCGGTGCTGGCCGCGGCGGCGGCGTTGCCGCGCGTGGGCGCCGCGCAACAGGACCCGGACATGAATTCCGGCGCGCATACGGCTGCCAATGAGACCCAGCCGGGACCGAAAAATCCGGCTCTCGACGCGATGGACCCGGATTCGGTGTTCCCGCCGGAAACGGATGCGGGTGGTCAGCCTCCCTTTAAGTATCCTTTCAGCTTTTCCCATAAGCGCATAGAATCCGGCGGCTGGACGCGCGAGGTATCGGTGCGCGAGCTGCCCATCTCCAAGCAGATGGCGGGTGTGGAGATGCGGCTCATTTCCGGCGGCGTGCGCGAGCTGCATTGGCACAAGGGCGCCGAATGGGCTCTGATGACCGCGGGCAACGCGCGCATTACCGGCGTCGACCAGAAAGGCCGCGGATTTGTGGAAGATGTGCGCGAAGGCGATCTGTGGCTTTTTCCCGGCGGCATTCCCCACTCCATCCAGGGCCTTGGTCCCGATGGCTGCCAGTTCATCCTGGTCTTCGACGACGGCAATTTCAACGAGTTCGAGACCTTTCTCCTCACCGACTGGATGCGCCACACGCCCCCCGAAGTGCTGGCCAAGAACTTTCAGGTTCCCAAGGAGACGTTCAAGAACCTGCCCACAAAGGAGCTGTTTATCTTTGCGCGCGATCTGCCGCGGCCGCTCGAAGAAGAGAAAAAGGAAGTCAGCGCCGCTACCGGATCGGTCCCCAACAGCTTTGCTTTTTTCGCCAGCCAAATGACGCCGACCAAAGTCTCGGCCGGCGGCCATGTGAAAGTGGTGGATCGCTCCAACTTCCCCGCAACCAATATCGCCGCCGCGATTGTGACCTTGAAACCGGGCGGCCTGCGCGAGCTGCACTGGCATCCCAACGCCGACGAATGGCAATACTACGTCAAGGGCAAGGCGCGGATGACGGTGTTCTCCGCCGGCGGCCATGCGCGCACCATGGATTTTCAAGAGGGCGACGTGGGCTATATCGAGCAATCGATGCCCCATTACATCGAAAACAAGGGGGACACAGATCTGGTGTTCGTCGAAGTGTTTCCTACCCCCGACTATCAGGACATCTCCTTGGCCGAGTGGCTGGCCCACACTCCTTCGCGGTTAGTAAATCAACATATCGCCACCGGCGAAGATTTTCTGCGCAATATCCCCAGAAAGGAGGCCGTCGTCGTTCCGGAGTAACCAGCGATGGGCGCACCAATCGTTTGTTCGTGGTCTGCGCAATGCAGACCCATGGGTTTGTGTGCGTAGTGATGGATTTGTCATCCTCAAAATCCCTCGACTTGCGGGCAAATTCGAGGTATAACAATGAAATCGATTGAGCCCGAGTAAAATCGGCCTAGTATCTGAACGCATCGCCTATAAATCTATGCGACCAACCTTTCCTGAAATAGCACCCCTGTCTCTGAGTGACCGGGTCTCGAATGCTCTCAAGGACGCTTTCTTTTCCGGCGAGCTCAAGCCTGGAGACGCCATCGTGGAACGCGAAATTGCGCGCCAGATGAAAGTAGGCACACCGGTAGTGCGCGAGGCGCTGATCTCGCTTCAAGGGCAAGGTTTCGTCCGCCGCGTGGTCAACACCGGCACTTATGTCACCAAATTTTCCCATGAGGAGATTCGACAGCTCTATTCCCTTCGCGTCGAGCTTGAGGTGATTGCGTACCAGTGGGCGCGGACCCGGGTGACCGAAGCCGATCTCCAGGAATTGTGCCGGTTGGTGGGCATTGTCGTCCAAGCCGGCGAAGCCGGCAACCGGCGCGAATTTCTCGAGCGCGATTATGCGTTTCATCGCCGGTGCTGGGCCCTCTCCGGAAATGCCTATCTCTCCGACACCCTCGAGCGGCTCATGGCGCCGCTTTTTGCTTTTGTGGTCCTGGCCAGCGAAGCGCCTCTCACCGCTTCCATGGGCCGCGAGCACTACGAGTTGATCAATGCTCTGCAGGATCTCGACGAACCTGAATTCACCCGCGTGGTGCGCAAGACGCTTTCTGGATTCGCGGGACGCTGGCTCACAGTGTTTCAGTTGGACCCATCCGAGGAAACCGTGTCCGCCCGTGAAACCTGAGCCGGTTGGCGCCATTCTCTTGTTTGTGTTAGCTTACTCTTGCACGTTGATAGATCGACGCTCAGCCTCCTCGTAGAACCTCGACCTATAGCAGAGATAATGGGCAAAATGCGGGCTCCCCGTTAAAGTATTGCCTCAGAGGAGGCGGCTGAAATTGAAGACTGAATTCGATCGGGAATCACCCTCCGTCCCCGGAACCGGGCCGACGGGCGGATCGCCGTCTCATATCCGCTACAGGGTCCTCGCCCTGACCGTCCTCGCCTACATGATCACGTATATGGATCGCGTGGTCATCTCTGTGGCCGTTCCCTCCATTCAAAAGGAATTCGGCTTTTCCATCGTCACCATGGGGTGGATTCTCAGCTCCTTCCAGTGGGGGTATGCGCTCTTCCAGATTCCAAGCGGATGGCTGGGCGACCGCATCGGGTCGCGCCGCGCTCTTACCTTCATCGTCACCCTGTGGTCGCTTTTCACGTCGTGCGTCACGCTGGCTTGGAACGCCGTTTCCATGGCCGTGATCCAATTCCTTTTTGGCATGGGCGAATCGGGAGCCTTCCCCATCGCCACCAGTTCGCTCTCCTGCTGGATGCTGCCCGCCGAACGCGGCTTCGCGCAGGGACTCACCCATGCGGGATCGCGGCTCGGCGGGGCTCTCACCCCCGCATTGGCGGTGCTCGTCATCGCCCGCTACGGTTGGCGCGCCGGCTTTCTCTGTTGCGCCTCTTTGGGCCTGATTTGGGCAGGCGTCTGGTTCTGGTATTACCGCAACACGCCTGCCGAACACCACAGCGTCAATGCCGGTGAGCGCAACCTGATCCAGTCGGAGCTGGAAAAATGCGGCCGCCGCAAGTCCAAAACTGTCCCCTGGCGGCAAATCCTCCACTCCCGGCAAATGTGGATTCTGTCGGGCATGTACTTCTGCTACGCCTACGTACTCGCCGTTTACCTGTACTGGTTTCCCAAGTATCTCAACGCCCGCCGCGGCTTTGACTTGAAACAGATGGGCTTCTATTCCAGCATTTTGCTGCTCTCGGGGACCTGCGGCGATGTGCTGGGAGGCAGCCTGTCCGACTTCCTCGCCAAGCGCACCGGCGATCTGAAAATCTCTCGCCGCATCATGGGCATGGGCGGTTTTCTGATTTCGGCGGTTTGCCTCGTGGTGGCCGCCCTCGCGCGCAATCCCTATCTCAGCGTTTCCTTCTCCTGCGCGTCCATCTTCGGCCTCGAGCTCACGGTGGGCGTCTCCTGGGCCATCACTCTCGATATCGGTGAGAATTTCGCCGGATCCGTCTCCTCGGTGATGAACACCTGCGGCAACATCGGGGGCGCCATCGCTTCGGCGCTATCGGCCTATCTGGTGATGCTGAGCGGCTGGAATGCGCCCTTTCTGGTCATGGCCGGCCTCTCGGTCCTGGGCGCTCTCCTTTATCTCCGCATTAATGCTTCGCGGCGCATCGGAGCCCCGGTCGCATAGGCGCGCCAGCAATGAGTGGCTGGGAAGTTCCTATCATCTTTCGCGCTCTGTTGAATTTCCACCGCTCGCCGGAGAGAAATGTCCTCTCCAGCCATCGAGCTCGACCGCGCAAAGGGTTGAATCGAAAAAAGTTGCCTCACCCTATAAAGAAAAAAGAAATTTTCCTTGACACCTCACCTTCCAGTGGTTTAACTCTTGCCACGGACGATGATAGATCAACCGTCAAATTCTGGGCCATGCTTGTAGATGGAAGTCGATTCCATCAGCGCATCCCAAGGGTTTCCGAAAAGAACATTCGAGCTTTTTCACAATTTTTCTGAAACGTTTTCGCACGTCTGATTGCGAAACAACGATAGATCAACCTTCACCGACCCCAGCTTTTGATCGTCTCCCTGAAGCCACTTCAAAGGTCTGCGCAGACAGACTTCAACCTGACCGCTCACGAGAGACGCGGATCCACGCATCTGAAGGAGAACACCAGTGGGGTTTTTCTGGAGAGCGCTACTTGGAGGATTGATTGCCTTACCCGAACTCGCAATCTACGCCCAGCAAACCACCGGCGAAATCACCGGAGCGGTCACCGACACCAGCGGCGCTGTGATCGAAGGCGCAACGGTGACGGCCACAAACACTGCAACGCAACAGGCCCGCACTACCATCAGCAACGGCACCGGAAATTACGTGATTTCCTTCCTGGAGCCTGGGAACTACGCCGTCAAATGCTCCAAAACTGGATTCGAGCTTGAAACGCAGCCCAGCGTCGAGGTGACCGTGGGCGCTGTCATCCGCGCCGACTTCAAAATGCAAGTCGGCCAAGTCACGCAGCAGATTACGGTGACCACCGCGGCGCCGTTGCTCTCGACCGAGTCGACCGCTGTTGAAACCAACATCGGCAGCCAGCAGATCGTAGCCCTGCCTCTCAACGGACGCGATTACCTGCAGCTGGTGGCCCTGACGCCCAATGTGGAGAACGAAGCCGCTGGTGGCGGCGGCAGCAGCCTGATGGGTGGTGTGCGCGATCAGGAAGCCATCTCCGTGGCCGGCCAGCGTCTCGAATTCAATCACTACACGTTGGACGGCGTCGAAAATACCGATCCCGACTTCAACACCTACATCATTCACCCTTCGGTCGATGCGCTGCAGGAGTTCACAGTCTTGACCGGCGTGTATTCATCGGAGTACGGGCGCGGGGCCAGCCAGATCAACGCCACTACCCTGCCCGGAACCAATACCTATCACGGCGTGGCTTTCGACTTCATGCGCAATGACGCCGCCGACGCCAGAATCTGGCTCCAGACCGGAGCCAAGAATCCCTTCCACCGCCAGGATTACGGCTTTGTTCTGGACGGTCCGCTCTCCATCCCCCACGTGTTCGACGCCAAAAATAAGCTGTTCTTTGCCTCGAGTTTCGAGCACTATGGAGATCACGAGCTCGAACGCTTCGTCGCCTCCGAGCCCACCACCAGCATGGTGGCAGGCAATTTTAGCCTTTACAGCACCATTAACCCTATCTACTTCCCGATCACCCGCGAAAACAACCCGGACTATCCCGTCGGCCCGCCAGTGCAAGTATCTTACAATGGCGTCCTCAACGTGATTCCGCCAACCAGTCCCTACTGCAACGGACCTTGCATCTCTCCGCAGGCGCAAGCCATCATGAAGGTCCTGTATCCGACCGTTCCCGCGGACAGCCCGGCCGGGTACGTGAACGACTACGTGGCCGAAGAACCGTATGTGAACGATCAAGTGCAGTTCAACCAGCGCATCGACTGGACGCAAAATAACCGTTCAAACTGGTTCGGCCGTTTTAGCTGGGAGAACGATCTCGATCAAAGCGCGTCGGCGTTTCCAGATGCCGATTCTACTTTCGTGGGCACAACCGTACGCCAAGCCGTCATCGGGAACACCTTCGTCGTGAGCCCGCGCGTGGTCAACGACGCCCGCGTGGCCTGGGACCAGTTCAACAATAACTACGCCGGGTACTACTACGACAGCAGCGACAACATACCGGCCGCGTTGGGCATCACCGGTTTTACCTCCGCGGGCGGCCCCAAAACCTATGGAATTCCCGCCATCGGGATGGGCCAGGGCATCAGCGGCGGCGGCGGAGTTACGCCTTGGATCACTTACGACGACCTCTTCCAGTTTATCGACGATGTGTCGTATGTCAAAGGCAAAAACTCGTTCAAGTTTGGAGGCAGCTTCGAGCGCGACCGCTTCAACAACTTCGGCAATCAGAAGTCGGTGGGCGAGTTTGACTTCGACGGCAATTCCACCGAAGATCCTGCCATCGGCCCGGGCACCGGGTTTGTCTTCGCAGACTTTCTGTTCGGCGACCTATCGCAGTATTACCGGGTCTCTGCGCTTCCCCAGGCTGAGCTTCGCCGCAGCATCTTCGGGATCTACATCCAGGACGACTGGAAAGCCACTCACTCCCTCACGCTCAACCTCGGGCTGCGCTACGACAACACCCGCCCCTGGTTCGACAAGCACAACGCCATTATCAACATGGATATTTTCCAATCCGGCGTCACTTCCGTATACGGTCCCAACCCCTGGGACGAGCCTGTGACGACGGCCGTTCCCGGCGCGCCCCCTCCGATTATTACCCGCCCGGGGGCCGCTGATTGCAACTTCTACCAGGGCATACCATTCCAATTCAGCTCCAACCCCGATAACGCTGGCGTTAACCAGGACCAGTTCACGCAATGCGGCAGTGGATACATGGGCAGATCCACGGTCAACCCGACTAACTACGAATATGGGCCGCGCATCGGTCTCGACTGGGCACCGGGCACGAAGTGGAGTTTCCGCGCGGGCTACGGAATCTTCTACATGACCGACATCACCAACGCTGTCTTCGATATGGTGCGCAATGGTGGCGGCAAAGACGGCACCACGTTACCCACCATCGACCGTTGGAACCTCGCTCTGGCTGATCCCATGAACACCCTCGGCGCGCCGTGGCAAGCTGAGACAGGCAGCGCCGCGTGCCCCGGCTTCACCGGTGTGTGCGAGGTGGCCCCTCAGATCCAGGCTTTTGACCAACACAATAAGCCCGAGTATGTGGAGCAGTACATCTTCAATATCCAACGCCAGCTCACCCGGAATGTGGCCATCGATCTGGGATACACGGGCAACGAGGGGCACCAGATCCTTCGCGACTGGGACTTCAACCAGGAGATTCCTCCCACCTGCGCGACCTGCTTGGCCGTTCATCCTTTCGCGGCCTTCGGCAACATCCAGGACGTGAAGGGTGTGGACAGCTCCGTCTATAACGCCGGAGACATCAAGGTGACGCAGCGGCTGTCCCATGGGCTTCTTTACGTCGTGGCATTTACCGTGGGCCGCGCCATTGACTTTGGAAGCGCCATCCGCAGCGAAGGCGGCGACACCCTGTGGCCCGATAACAGCTATAACATGAGGGCGGAACGCGGACCATCGGAGTTCAATGTACCCCGGCGGCTGGTGGGTTCATTCGTCTACCAGCTTCCCTTCGGATCCGGCAAGGAGTTCGCGCCATCGAATCCCGTTGTGAACCACGTCGTCAGCGGGTGGACGGTGGGAGGCATTATCACCTTCGCCGCCGGCGTGGACCAGAACGCGACCACGCTCGGCTCTCCCTTTGGCACGCAGGACAACCAGCCGGATGCCACGGGCGTGAGCTACATTCCGAAAAACCGGGGCATCACCGCGGCCAGCCCCTATTGGAACCCGGCGGCCTTCGATTACACCAATCCCACCCTGCTGTGGCAGGAGGGAACGATGATGAGAATGACGCTCTATGACCCGGGTTACAGAGATGTGGACGCCAACATCGCGCGCACCTTCCATATCTGGGAATCTCATGCGCTCGAGTTCCGGCTCGAAGCCTTCAACACAACCAATACGGTCAACTGGGCTCCGCCTGAATCCTCAAACACGACCTCCGCAGACTTCGGCATCGTCGACACGATGTGCTCGAGCTGCAACATGCGCGAACTGCAGGGCGCCATCAAATACACGTTTTAAGGAGTTATATAAAGCCGATTGGCCCACATATTTATAGGTCGAGAATAAAGCAGTTTCGTATTGCAGGGTTGGGACCTTGCGCTGCGCGTCGTGTGGCCGGCGCGCAGCGCCCAAGGCCGAGCCACGACAATCACAAAGAAGCGGCGGAGGAAAATATACGGATCTTTACAATAAACTTAGTGCATGGCTGGGCATCGGCCGCCTTCTTCCCAGCGCCTGCTGCCGGCGATGATTCCGTAACTTGCTCGGTCGTTTCGGAACCACCGCCGGATAGCCGGCCGAACGCAGGATCGCAGTTACGGCTTGATTTGCTCCCCGGGTGATTGCGGGGTTACACGGCAAAGGATCGATCCGGGTCCGGCGCCGGAAAAATCATAAATATCTATCTAAAACCAAACCTGATAGACCGATAGATTCATGGGCCACGCAAGAAGAACGGTTGTGCGGGAGGCAAGCACCGGCTTACCTCCCGCAATTTTTGTTCTCTCACTTTGATGCGAAATAGTTCTCGAGGATTCCTGCGCGCAGCCTTACTTCTTCGCGGCAGCCGCATGGATGCCGTCGGCGGCTTTTTCAAGCCCTTCCACCGCGCCCCCATCGAGCACGTAAATCGTCGGCTCATTCTCCCGCTTGGCCAAATACTGGCTGCCAGATTTGGCGAGGTAAACCTTCTCCACTCGCCCGCCGCCGTTGGATTTCACCGTCACCGTAATCTCCGGCGTAGTGAAACCGGAAGCCTCAAACCTGGTGGCCGTTAGGCTGCGCAGCGCTGAAACCACGGCCTCGCAGCTATCCGCGTCCATCTTCTTGCCCGCCTGCCACCAATCCTCGCCGTTGCGCGCCAGATACCACGATTTCGCACCCGCGCCCGGCTTCTGGCCGGCGATTTCTAAATCGACTTCGTTGGGATCGTTATACCGGAAATCGAAGACCGACTTATCGCGAAAATCGCCGAGATTCTTCGTCAGCTCTGTGGCCAGCGACGCGTCCACCTGGTAAATGCCTTGGGCGTAACTCGACTTAGCGTAGTAATTATCTTTGTCTTTCTTCACTTCGAGCGTTTGCTTGCCCGCAGGACCCATCACGTCGACCGTGGCCACCAGCGAGCCGCGTGCAAACGCCGCGTCGGCGGCCTCGCCGGTGGGCTGGTTCAGATTCATCTGCGTGGTTGAAAGCGTGTCGGCGAGCGTGCCCGCCGCCATGGGATCCGCGCGATAAGGTCCCGGCTTCTCGATTTGCCAGTCGCTTCCCTTGTGCAGAAACTCAAGCGACTCGCCCCCATGCGTCAGATCGATCTGGTGGATTTTGTCGAGAGTGAGGTTCATGAGCCGCTTGTCCCGCAACGATTCAAGGCCCTTGTTCAGCCCGGTCTTGTCGTAACTCAGCATGGTGAAAACGCGCGGATCGCCCTCGACCATCGCATACGCCGAATCGCCGGTCGGTGTGTCGTCGCC
>JASHUH010000346.1 GCA_030040115.1 Acidobacteriaceae bacterium
AGCGGCGTTGCTTCCGACGGCCACCTGGTGCGGCCCCACGTGGTGTCTCCCAGCGAGCTAGACCCCGAGTTCCGCAAGGCGCTGGTTGACACCTTCCCCGGTTCCGGCGACGCATACGTTCCCATCGACCCGCAAACCTGGACGATCATCACCGACGGCATGGCGCAGGTGACCGAGCCGGGCGCATTCCACACCGCCGGCTCCGCGCATCTGAACGGGATTGATTTCGCGGGCAAGACCGGAACCGCTGAGGTTATCAGCGACGCCGCCTTGAGCCACATGGCGCACAGCAGAGACACTGAGCCGAATGTGTGGTTTGTGGGCGTGACGCCGCGGCGCAATCCGGAATTGGTGGTGGCCGTGCTGTGGCAGCACGGTGAGTTCAGTTACTATTCGGCGCGCATCGCTTCGCGCATCGTGGCCGCCTACGTGGATAAACAGCGGCGCCTGGCGCATAACCTGCCTCCCGCCGCGGCCCAGGCGCCGGTGGAAGTAGGTGCGGTGTGGGGCGTGCCTCCGTCCGCCGGAAAAGCCGCAGGCGCCGTGGCGCGTGTGCAGGGCGGCCACTTCTTCGTCGATCCCGCCGCAGAGGGCGCCGATGGGGTGGCGCAAAACGTCACGAGCGGCGCAAGACCCTCCCCATCCGTTGCCGGCGCGCGAGTTGCCGGCGCACTCCCTGTCGCCTTGCCCGAGGAGTTGAGCGCTGCGCTTCCTAAACTCGCTGGGACGAAACCTTAGCCCATGCGCCGATTCCTGAGTTTTCGCGATTTCGATTGGCTGCTGCTTTTGGCGGTGCTGGTGCTGTGCGCCATTTCGCTGGCCGAAGTCTACTCGACCACCATGCACACGCGCTTCGCCAGCTTTGAAACCAAGCAAATGCTGTGGATTGGGGCCGGCCTGGCGGGCATGTTCGTGCTGGCCAAGATCGATTACCACCGCCTTCTCGATTGGGCGCCGTGGGCGTATGCCGTGTTTGTGGTTTCGCTGGTCGCGGTTCGGGTGGTGGGGCGCAAAGTGATGGGCGCACGCCGCTGGATCGCCCTCGGGCCATTCGAGTTCCAGCCGTCGGAGTGGGTCAAGCTCGTCCTGGTGTTGGTGGTGGCCCGCTACTTCGCCAACCTGGGTGGGCGCAACCTGACGTGGAGGGAAATTTTCAAGGCCTTTGCCCTGGTTGGCGTTCCTATGCTTCTGGTGCTGGTCCAGCCGGACCTGGGAACCACTCTTACCTATTCGCCGATCCTCGTTGCCGGCCTCTTCCTCGGCGGCATCAGTTTCCGCCAGGCGGCGATCCTGCTATGTTGCGGAACCTCGCTGATCGTGGGTGCCTGGTCGAGCGGCAAAATTCTGAAGCCATACCAAAAGGCCCGGCTGACGAGCTTCATCAATCCGGATGTCGACCCCCGGGGCAGCGGCTACCAGATTCGCCAGTCGCTGATTGCCGTGGGATCGGGCGGCATTTGGGGCAAGGGCGCTGAAAAGGGAAGCCAGACGCAGGGATATTTCCTGCCTATCCCATATACGGACTTCATCTTCGCCGCCTTCAGCGAGGAGCACGGCTTCGTCGGCGCGATTTCCGTCCTACTGCTATACTTTTTCATATTGATGCGTTTGATTCAAAACGCTCAAACCGCCGCTGACTTGCCCGGCTCCCTCATTATTATGGGAGTGGTTGCGGTGCTGACCTTTCAGATCGTGGTCAACGTGGGCATGGTCATAGGCTTTATGCCGGTTACCGGAATCCCTCTACCTTTAATGAGTTACGGGGGATCGTCGGTGCTCTTTACGTTCCTGGCGCTGGGTGTGGCGATGAATGTCCGCATGCGCCGGTTCGTGAACTGAGCGTTCCCCGGAAGGCGGGGAGGCAGGGTCACAAGTTCGAACTCATGCGCGGCCCGGAACGATTCTGAATCGGTTCAAGATCGGAGGGGCGGCAGGAGATTTTTGGAAATGAATAGTTGCCGGCCAGGTCCAAGGGACCGCGCGCCAGGCAGGATTGGGTTCATGAGCACGCGGAGACAGGAAGGCCGCGCCACGCCGCCGACCGGGAGTTGGCGGCGGGAGCCTGGAGGTCGCCGGTGGTTTCCATCGCAGGCCTCCTGGAGCGGCGGGGATAAGCCGCCGATGCAGCCGCTCACAGGCATGGCCGAGTGGCCTGTCCTTCCGGAAATCCGCCCCAGATCGCCGTGCAGGCTAGCGCGTCCCCGCGCGCGGACGCCGCTACGCCAGCGTCGCAAGGATCGTTTGCCCATACCCTCCCCTCCCGGTTTTGCGCGCCTCTACCCAACCTCGCCGCGGAGGCCCGCAGCGTAGCCGCTGCCGGACGGAAAGACACGATGGCAAAGGAAATTTGTATTTCCAGCACGCCGCATGAGACGCGGCTTGCGATTCTTGAAGACGATCAACTCGCGGAAGTTTATTACGAACGCGAAAACGAATACACCCTGGCGGGCTCGATCTACAAAGGCCGCGTCACCCGCGTCCTTCCTGGCATGCAATCGGCGTTTGTCGACCTCGGCCTGGAACGGGACGCATTTCTCTATGTAACCGACTTCATCGAACTCGAGGACCTGGAAGACAACGAGGAACTCGAGAAGGCAACGGCAAGCGGGGCCGGCGTGGCGCCTCGCGAGGTCCGGCGCGGGAATGGCGCCCGCCGCGAGGAGCCCACCCCGGCGGGCCAAGTGGCTCCTAGAGCCGAAACCGAGGAAGCCGAAGCAGTGGAGGAAGGCGAGGAGAAGGAACACCGGTGGGTAATCGGCGCCGCTCCTGAAGCAGCCGAAATGGATTCGGACGCCCATGAGCTAGCCACCCCCCATCCATCCGGCCAGGAAGCCCCCAGCCCGGCGGGTGGGCGACGCTGGCGGGGACGGCGACATCGCCGCGGTCGCGGACCGGCGGCTGGGGAACAAGGCCGGGCGGATTTCGGCCGAAGCGAGACCATGGCTGCCGAAGCGGACTCTGCATCCGAGACCGCTTCGCAGATTCACGCCTCCGCGGGAGCTCCGCCGGGAGAGCCGGCCGGGGCTTCAGCGCCCCATTTTGCGGGGGCCCGCGAACCCGCGCCGATGCACGTTCCGGTCACCCGTAGTTCGGTTCCGGCGCCTTTTGTTTTACCCGGCGAGTCGCTCTCGAAATACGGGGGCGCGCCTACCCCCGAACCGTCGGCATCGAGGGAGGCACCGGTGCGCGAGGTTTCTACATCGAAGCCTTCCACGCTGGTCGAGGCCCCTATCGAGTGGGATGGAAGCGGGCTGTTGCCCGGCGAGTCGCTGTCGCGCCACCGGTCCCGCCACGCCGAACCGCTGGCCGAGAAAGCTCCCGAAATGACGCCGGAACCGGAAAAACAGGAGACTCCGGAGGCGAGCAGCGAGGTTGCAGTGGCACTCGACATAGAAGGAGAAGAGGAAGATGTCTTCGAGGAGACAGAGGAGTCCAGGCCGCCGGCGCTCGATGAAATCGCAACCGCATTGCCGCGCGAGACCGGCGCCGGATTCCACGAGAGCCCGCCGGAGGAGGCGCCGCTTTTGCCGACCTTGGGTGAGGAAGGTCTCCCGGGTGGGGAAGTCGAGGAGGAAACCGCAACCGATGCTTTGCCCGACGCCGTTCCAACGGCGGAAACGGGCGCGGCCGAAGAAGCGCCTTCAGAGCCTGAGACCGGCGCCTCCGCGTCGCACCGGGTGGATTCATCGCGTCCCATCGGTTTCCGGCTTTTCGGCTTGGGCGGTAAAAAGCACAAGGACCTGGAACCCGGGGTTCAGAACCCGGCCGCGGCGGCAACAGAGCCTGCCCCTTCCGCGTATGCTCCGGGCGTGGGTCTGGTTGAGGAGGAAGTGATTGAAGGCGAGGAACTCGATCCGCACCTCCGCCACCGCAAACCCGAGTGGCACGATCTGGACGAGTACGAGGAAGAAACGCTTCCTGCGCAGATTGGCTCTGGAGATTTAGGCGAGTTGCTGCAGGAAGCCCATCTCGACCACCGGATCCAGATGGAACTGGGCCAGAAGGGTGGCGAGGAAGAGGTAGAGCCCTTCGACATCGAGGAGGAGGCGGAGGAACGTGCGGCGGAAACGCAGCCTGCCGCGCCCCGCGAGGGGATACATCCGCGCCGCGAGCGCGCGGGACGCGGGCATCGCGGGCGCGGAGCGCAGGGACCGGGCCCCCGCCGCGGCCCTGGACGCCGATCCATGCAGACCTCCGATTTACCGGTCATCTCGGAGCTGTTGAAGCCGGGCCAGGAAATTCTGGTGCAGATTGCCAAAGAGCCCATTGCCAAGAAAGGCGCGCGCATCACCAGCCACATTGCCCTCCCCGGCCGCTTCCTGGTCTTCATGCCCACCGTGAACCATGTGGGGGTCAGCCGCAAGATCGCCTCCGACGAGGAGCGCCATCGCCTGAAGCGGATTCTCACCCACGAACGGGGCGAGGCTTCCGGCGGTTTCATCGTGAGAACCGCAGCCGACGGAGCTTCAGAGGAGGAGCTTCGGGCCGATCTGCGCTTCCTGATGAATCTCTGGAACGAGATCAAGCAGCGCGCCGACGACTCCAAGTCGCCGGCGCTCATCTATCACGATCTCTCGCTCATCGAGCGCATCCTGCGCGACCAGGTGAGCGCCAACTTTTCGAACATCTGGGTGGATTCGGAAGCCGATTACGAGCGCATCGTGCGCTTCCTCAACCGCTTTTCGCCCTCCCTGGTGCGGCGCGCCAAGCTGTACACCAAGGACACTCCGCTCTTCGAGCATTTCGGCATTCAGGATGAGATTTCGAAGGCGCTGCGTTCGAAGGTGTGGCTTAAATCGGGCGGTTCGATCGTCATTAACCAGACTGAGGCGCTGGTGGCCATCGACATCAACACGGGGAAATACGTGGGCAAGTCGGCGCGGCTTGAGGACACCATTCTCAAGACCAACCTCGATGCAGTGCCGGAGATTGTGCGCCAGATCCGGTTGCGCGATTTGGGCGGGATCATCGTCATCGACTTCATCGACATGGACGAGCGCAAGAACCGGTTCAAGGTGATGGCGGCGCTCGAGGAGGCCCTGAAGAGCGACCGCGCTCCGACCAAGGTGCTGCAGTTCAATGATTTTGGCCTGGTGGCGATCACGCGCAAACGCGTCAAGCAGTCACTGGAGCGCACTTTGAGTGTCCCCTGCCCGACCTGCCAGGCGACGGGCATGGTGAAAAGCCCCACCACGGTGTGCAACGAGATGTACATTGAACTGCGCAAAATGCGGCGGCACTTGGATACCTCCGAG
>JASHUH010000347.1 GCA_030040115.1 Acidobacteriaceae bacterium
GCTCCCGGCAAGGCGGTCCGCTTCAAACCAGGAAAAGAACTGCACGAGCTGGCCAGCGACGGGGCGCGCACCTGAGCGCCGGAGATCCCGCTCAAGTCCATGCATGCGGCGCCAAGGCGCTCTTGACCCGTTCAGGATTGCGGGCGAATGAGCCGGTCGCTGCCTGGAGCACGGCTCCTTCCCGCCTGGAGCACGGCTCCTTCCCATAGGGCCGTTCGACTTCAGCGAAGGGACATTCCGCTGTTTGCGGTCAAATCCGATTACCAGCAGCAGTTTTCCGCGGATTTTGTGATCTGCGGGTCAATTCTCATGCAAATCCGGCTCAGGTAACCAAGTCTATGTGACGCCGGTCACAGAAATTTAGGTTACCTGAAGTTAAGTTGATTGGGAGCCAATTTTCAGAGGTTTGGGTGGCTCATGGGGCGGCGGTTTTCGGGCCCTTGGTTTCATCCTTTATTTAAACCGCCGCCTGTTCCTTTTCCATTCTGAGCTCCGGATTCTGTCATTGATGGCGCCGAATCAGCTTGGCCCCCTGGCCTAGCGTGGAGTTTCTTGATCCAGCCGCTTTTTTCCCCTTCAGCAAGCGTCCGCGGCTCGATCCGGTCAGTGAGTTTTTCGGCGATCTCACGGCGCCTCAATGGGAGATGGCGCTATGGGAGGTTGTCTGCGAAAGCTCTTTTTTTCTTTGCAGCCCGCTTGCAGCAACTCTCCCATGCCAGCGGCGTCTAATTGGATACGCCGTGATTTTGCGGCGCTTTTTTTATGCAGCTTCCCCGCCTCGAACGCCGGCCGGAACTCGATGCTTTGCGAGGGTTTTTCCTGGTCTGGATGACGCTGGCGCATTTGCCGACGCACTGCAGCGACTTCCTGAATTCGCCCTTGGGCTTTGTGTCCTCGGCCGACGGCTTCATTTTTATTTCCGCGTTTCTGGTGGGGCGGCTCTATATTCGCGAATCGATGCACGATGAGTCGAGCGTGCGCCGAAAACTGTGGAGGCGCACTCTTAAAATCTACGGTTACCACCTGATGACGCTCGCCTTTGCCTTCCTGGTGGTGGCGCCGTACGCGGCGCACACGCACAAGGCATCGCTCTGCAACTTGCTGGATTTCTATCTGGCCCATCGGGTGGAAGCGATTGCCGGCTCGGTGCTATTGCTCTATTGCCCGCCGCTGCTCGACATTTTGCCCTTGTACGTGATCTTTCTCTTCCTCACGCCACTGATTCTGTCGGCCGCGGTGCGCTGGCGATGGAGAAGCGTTCTGATGGCCAGCGGTGGGGTGTGGGTACTGGCGCAGTTCGGGTTGCGCGACGCAGTGCACAACTGGGCGGTCCACGCCACCCATCTGCAAATTCCGCTCCAGGAGACGGGGGCCTTCAATCTTTTTGCGTGGCAGGCGGTTTGGGTGGTGGGCGCGTGGCTGGGCGCCCGATCGGCGGTGCATAGCGCGATCCTGAAGCGGTTTCCCGGCTGGGTTGCGGCGCTGGCCTCGAGCGCCTGCATTTTTTTCATTGGCGTGCGTTGGGCGTGGTTCGGGCCTCACCTCACCGAACCCACGCTGGGCCAGTTGTTGGACAAGTGGCAGATTGGGCCGCTGCGCGCGGTGAACATGGTGAGTTTTTCCGCCGTGTTTTATTGGCTGCGCAAATTCTTGGCGCGCTGCGTGGCCGTAGAGCCGTTTCTCACTTTGGGTAAGGCCTCGTTGCACGTGTTTTGCGCTCATCTTATTTTTGTTTTTGGGGGACTGGCATTGCTGGCGCGCGCGGTGGGCGAAGACGCGGGCGCGCCTGCCGAGCAGTTGCATGGGGCGCTGGCAGCAGCGGTGGTAGCCATCACCTTGACGGCGTTATTCCTGGTCGCCTCACGCGAGGTTCGGAAGCGCCGGGCCGCCAAGGCGAACGGCGTTTCCGGCGCAGCGGTCCGCTGGCTGGCCCGCCCATAGACTCGAAACGCCGACCGGGCGCGAGCCGCACCTGCAGCTCGATTGGATGTTGGTGAATTTTCTCGATTTAGACTGCGCCCGCGATGCCCACCTTCGCGATCAAGAAACGAGCGCGGAGGTGGGCTCTGCAAACTCGAACGACAGCGCCGGACAAGGCGCCTCATTCGACGCGCGGTCCGTCGCAATGGACGGAGGTGGGGAAAAGGATTCGGTTCAACGTGCGCTCCCGCCCGTTATCTGGAAGCGTGCTCGACGGCGGTGATGACTTCTTTCGGAACCTCGACGACTCCCAGTTGCGCCATGAGGCTGGCGAGGTTCCAGTTGGCGTGGGCTTCGGCGATCTTCGAACCCTCGAGGCGATAGATCGAGGTTCCGTCGATGGTGGCATGGCGATTTGTCGATGGCATGCCGAGGAATTGCCCCTTTTGGGTTCCGCGGATGGTCCAGTTGAGGACCACTTCGTTCCGTTCTGCGATAGTGTCATTGATGGTGATTTTCAAATCGGGAAATGCCCGGCGGCACAACTCGATATGGTTTTTGACATTTTGGATTCCAGCGTTCAGGTTGGGAAAGACTGGATCGTGGAAACGGACCTGGTCTGCGAGGTATTCGGAGGCCCTGTCGATGTTCCCCTTGTTCCAGCACTCTTCCACGAATCTATGGACGACTTGCTTGTTCTGCTCTGACGTATGGTTCTGTTGGGGCATTCGTCCACCCTCCTTTCCTGGGTTGGGATTATAGCCGGGTTTGGTTGCCCTCAAAACCGGCCCGGAGGGCCGATTTTTGGGCGATGTGGGCAAATCAAAAAAGTCCGGGCGCGTATCCACCGGGCCGACGACCGCTAAGCCCTCTGCTTGCCGTGCTCGACGAGAGCTATTCGGCTAACCGGCTGAAACCATTTAGGTTAATCATATAGCCCTGATTCTAAAGAAGAAAGCTCGCCCGCCTCACCGTCGGGCGTGGGAGAGGTTGTTGGCCCCACCAAAACTAACTGAGCTTGCGCCGCAGGGGGCAACCCATAGGCTCCCAGCCCCCGGTGCTTCTCCCACGGCCAAATTCATCAAACGTTTGCAATCTGTTTGCCTGGCTGCATTAGTCTGTTCATGATTGCGCCGCGGCCTCGCAAGGCGCTCGACCGCGGGACGTGGGAGGGGAACGTTTGAGCCAATCGGTCTTTGTTCTGGAAGACGACGCCGATATCGCGCGGCTGGTGCAGCATCATTTGGAAGTGGCGGGTTTTGAGGCGCGGCTTTTTTCGACGCCTACCAACGTGATTCCCGACGCAGAGCACAAGCCGCCGGCGCTGTTCCTGCTGGACATCATGGTTCCCGGCGGGGACG
>JASHUH010000348.1 GCA_030040115.1 Acidobacteriaceae bacterium
GCCGCCGCCGCCGGCGACTTCGCCGCAAACAGCCTGAACCCCAGCGCCACCAAACCGGCGCGCGTCGCCGCCGCATTCACTTCGGCGTTGTCAATCAGCGCCTCGCGGCCCTTCTCCAGGTCCCCACCGCCCTGCGCGGCAATGTAATCCAGCGCGCCGCCTAACCCAGCCACCAGCGCCACCGGCAGCGTGTACGCGCTCTCGCCCTTCACCTGGTTCTTGCGCTCCTTGCGCAGATCAAAATAGAACCGCGGCGTCTTGGCCGTCTCCATCGCCGCCCAGGCCCGCTCGCTCACGCTCAGGTACGCCAGCCCCGGCGGAATCATCACCGCCTTTTGCGAGCCCCCAATCAACACGTCGATGCCCCAGCCGTCCACGTCCAAATGCGTCGTGCCCAGCCCGGTAATCCCATCCACCACCAGCAGCGTCTCGCCTCCGGCCTCCTTCAGCAGCTTCGCCACCCCCTCCACGTCGTGCCGCGCCGTCGTCGAGGTGTCCGTCGCCTGCATGTAAAGCGCCTTGTGCTCCGGCTTGAGCGCCGCGCCCACCTCCTCGAGATCGAATGTTTCCCCATACGGCGCCCGCACCACGTCTCCCTGCAAGCCATAGGTCGTCGCAATCCCCTCCCAGCGCTCGCCAAACTTGCCCGCCGAAAGAATCAAGACCTTGTCCCCCGGCGAAGTCAGGTTGGTCACCGCCGACTCCATCGCCCCCGTCCCCGAACTGGACAGTAAAAGCACTTGGTTCCTCGTCCCCACAAACACCTTGAGCTGCGCCAGCACCTTCAGCAGCAGGGCGTGAAACTCGGGTGTGCGGTGGTGCATGTCTGCCGCCGCCATGGCAAACTGCGCCGCCGGAAGCAACGGCGTCGGACCGGGCGTGTACAGCCGCGTTTTCTGAATCATGTTTTCCTCCATGCAATGAACGGTTACGATCAGCTGCTTGTGCTTTGGGAACGAAGAGAATCTCAACAAACAAGTCACAGAATACACTATTTTGTGGTTTATGTGGTTTCCCTCCAGTGTGGAAAAACTGCCAAGACCCCGCCGGGGAAGGACCACAAAATTGAACCAGAAAAGCGGCAGGCCGGCAGAAATGCCGGTTCCCCCGCGAACCGCGTGACCAAAGTCGCTGCGTTTGCCATGCCGCACCCGCTATTCTCAGAACATCCCGGCAGGGCGGTTTTGGAACCGCGCTGCGAGACAGCATGCGAACACTTGCCCAGCCAGTTCCGGCAAAAACATCGAACCGCCCCCAAGCGTATCTTCCCCGCGAGCACGGCGCGACGGCCATGCTTCTCACCCCGGTTTTCAGTGTGGCCATCCTGGCTCGAACCTGGCGTTGGAGTGAGCTTGCGGTTCTCACGGCAGCCTTCGCGGCGATCTCGGCAAAAGATCCCGCTGTTCTCCTGGTCCGGCAGCGCTTTGTGTGGAAACAAAGAAATCCCGGCTCCTCCGCGGCCGCTTCCTGGCTTTTCGGTTGGAGCGTGATTCTCATCGCCAGCGTCTTGATCCTCCTCGCCACCTGGCCGCTCAAAGCTTTTCTAGCCTTGGGCGCGGGCATCGCAGCCTTTGGCTGCGTCACGATCCTCGTCCATCTCAAGAATCGCCAACGTTCCATACTCTTCCAGATGGCGAGCGCGGCGGCGCTGACTTCGACCTCTCTCGCCACATGCATTTCCGCGATCGGGACCATCGCACCCTGGTGCTGGTGGTTTTGGGCATTGATCGCGATGCAGGCAAGCGCGGGTATCCTGGTCGTCCATGCCCGCCTCGATGCCCGCATTGCCCTTCGTAAAGCCGCGCCCGCGAGCCAACCATTCCGTCACGCAGCCCTTGGCGCGCTGGCCTCGCTCCTGTGCGCCTCGGTCACGGCAATCATCTTCAAGCGCGCCGGGATCGCCCTGGCCCTCGCATTCGCCCTGGTTGGCTACGCCTATGACCTGATCCGGCAAAAGGATTCCGCCTCCCTCCAGATGCCGCTGACGACGGTCGGCCAGCAGGCGCTCATCCTCTCCACCCCCTATTCCGCCCTGCTCATCGCAGGTCTCTGGTAGAGAGAGCCCTGTCTCCGCGTCACCAACCGAAACCCACTCTGACGAAATACCTGGAAAATGAATAGCAATTTTCAGCCAACGGCGAACTGTCAAAAGACAGACTGTCTCACCCAAGGGGTTCACCCCAAGAGATGTCAAGCCCCTCGCCCCGAAAATAATTTTCTTCTCCTTTATTTTCTGCGGCTTCCCTGCACGTCAAAATTGCCGGTTATTTCTTCGCAATCTGTAGCATGTTTCTAGGTGCCCCAACCAGGTTCCCAATCGCTAGTTTTTTGCACCCATGTGGGCGCTCCATCCTTGACGCGTCTTGTGCGTCAAAGTGGGAAAGACGCAAATGCACGCGGTCACAGACCTGGCTATGTGCTTCGCCGGCGAACGTCCCCGGCGGGGACAGGAATCGCGTTCGGGAAGGCGCGCTTCGAGCGTTGCCTCTGCCGGACATGCGCCGGCCGGTCTGTTTAAGTTCCATATCTTCAGGAATTTGGGATTCAGGTTCCTGAAAACGCGATACTTACCTCGGAACCCCGCCGGCAACTCTCTTTGATTTTGGAACTTGCCGGAATCACCCAGGGTGGGGGGAGAGGGGGCACGGTTCACCGCCTCCGGAGACCCCATGCCACGCGCAGCCCGGCGCGAACATTGAACGGCAGGCTCGGATAACCGATGGGCGCAATGTGCTGGTTGTCGAGCAGGTTTTCGCCCTGAGCGTAGATATCCATCCAAGAGCGGAACTGATAGCTGCCGCCGAGGTCGATCTTGGTGTAGCCATAATCGAGGTTGCGATTGGGCAAGAGCAGGCCGTTCGCATTGGTTCCGGTGGCGTCTTCGCCCTCGAGGTAAGTGGAATCGTCGGAGCGGCTGGCGAAGGCGGAGCTGAAGACGCCGCTGAGCTTCTTGCGTGTAAAGGTGGCGGAGATAAATCCGGTATGGGGCGCGCGGCGAAACGGGCGGGCGCCTTCGAGCGGCGAGTAGGGGCCAACAGGAATGCCATCGAAGGTGGGGATGGGACCGAGCAGCGCTTCGTCGTCATTGGTAAAGGAGCGCTGCACCACGGCGTTGAGGTAGGTGTAGCCGCCGCGCAGGAAGATGTTTTTGCCGATGCCGCTTTCGACGGTGCCTTCGACGCCCTGAGCGCTGAAAGCTTCGGAGTTAATGGTTAACTCATAGGCATTGTTCGCCACCAGCACCTGCTCGAGTTGCTGTTGTTGCGCGGCGGTGAGGTTGGGAAGCAACTCGGGAATGAGATCGAGGCCGACGGCCTCGATCTGCCGGCCAAACTCGTTGTGGAAGTAGTTGGCGCGGAAAAGGACGTGCTGGCTGAGGAAGGTCTGTTCGGCGCCGCCCTCGTAGGTCCGGTCCTGAGGAGCGCCGATCTTGCTGATGTGCAACTGCTGGATGGTGGATTGCGCGCCATTGGCGACGAGGAAGCTATAGAGGGATTCGTCCTGTTCGAGCAGCGTGGGCTCGCGATCGGACTCGCCGTAGTTGAAAAGCGCGCGGGTGCCGCTGAACACGCCGTGGCGCGGATGAAACACGTAGTACGAGGCGCCGCCGCGGGGCGGGGTTTGGACGCCGAAGAGCGAGTAGTGCTCCAGGCTGCCGCCCAGCGAATAGAAAAAGCGATCCTTGAAGTCGCCGTGGACGGCTGCCTGATAGTCGTAATTGGAGCGCTCAACGGACGGATAGTAAGAGCTGTTGGGCTCTGCGCCGCGCTCATCCTCGTATTGGAACCCGATGAGGCCGTAGAGATGCGGCGTGAAGCTGATATCGCCGCGATAGATGACCGCATCGCGGTTGGAGACGAGTTGGCTGCTGTAGATTGAGCAATCGAGGACCGCCTGACCGGTTGCCGAGTAGCCGTTGGCGCCGGCAATGGTCACGGCGTTGCCGAGCGTCTCGGGACCGAAGCAATAATCGGTGGAGTAATCCGCGGCCGGAACGGGCGTCCCAGACGTTTGCCACAGATATTCCTGCTCGCGCTTGCGCGTGAGGCCGTAGCGGACCTCGTTGTGAAAGCTGGCTGTGGTGTGGTTGTCGATGGATGCGCTCAGGAAAATGTTCTGATCTTTTTCGGTAGCGTCATCGGCGACATGATAGAAGTCCCACGCGTTGGGCACGCCCGTTGCGTCCACGCCGTAGTGGATCGTGCCGCGAATCTGCGTGGCGCCGTTGAGAGCATAGCCGAGATTAGCGGCCGTCGTAGCTACGTGGTACGCATCGTTGGGCAGATCGTTGGCGGTTTGGAGCCAACTGAAAGCGCCGAGATAGTCGAGCTTCTTGTGCGCGCCGGCAAGTTCCGCGTCCTCGTGCGAGGTGGAAAAGTCGCCTTCATCACCCTCAAGGATCAGGGAAGGAAAGCTGGTCGTCCCATGCGGCGTGGTCAGGCTCACCACCCCGGACTCGGCGCCGGCGCCAAAGAGGCCCGAATCGGGGCCGCGATAGACTTCAGCGCTTTCGACGGCCGTGGTAGAGAGCGGGCCGAAGTCAAACTGGTTTCCCAGATCGCCGGCATCGACGCCATCAACCAGCACCTTGTTATCGTCCGAGTCGCCGCCACGGATAAAGAGCGAGGTTTGTGCGCCCATTTGGCCAGTTTGTACCACTTGAGCTCCCGGCATCAGCCGCAGCGCGCTCACCAAATCCGTGCGCAGCGCAAGGTCGAGCTGGGACGACAGCACGGTGGTTGCGGCGCTGGTCTGCGGTTGCGGCGTGGGTATGCCGGTCGCCGTCACCACGATGGATTCACGGACCCATTCGGGCTCTAAGACAATGTTGCGTTCGATGGAATCTAACTGGCTGGCATAGAAGTCGGGGGTTTGGAGCTGGCGAAGCTTGGCCGCGCTAACGACGAGAAAGAAGCGCCCGCTCAAACCGGTGAGGATTTCAAACCTGCCATCGGCGGTGGAAATGGCGGAGGCGACCACCTTTCCGTTGCTGATGAGAGTGACGTTAGCGCCGCTTACTCTGGCTCCGGTGACATCGGTGACGACGCCGCTGATGGTGGCGGCGAAGCTGGCGGCCGCAAACACGAGGACCACAACGGCTGCGGCGGCGCGCCGCGGGATGCGCCAGGAAACTGCGGGCAAGAAAGCGGGAACGTGCATGATTGCTCCTTCGTTCCCCTCGGAACGTGCAAGCGATGGCGTACGACCAAGGACCGGTCTCCTGACTTGCGCTTTCGAGCCGCCTTCCCAAAGCTGAATTCAGATCGGTTCAGCTCCAGTGGCTAAGGACAATTCCGCG
>JASHUH010000349.1 GCA_030040115.1 Acidobacteriaceae bacterium
TCCAGGTCATCGCTCGCCCAACTCCTTCGCAGCCGCAGGCTCTCCCGTTGCTCGCCGTTCGCTGGTCGTCAGTAACTCCGCCTCATTTCAAACTTAACTGCCTTGTCATCAATCGCTGTCTCCCCACGATGGTGGAACTTCGGGCTAACGTGAGATGGAGAAGCGAAGCGCTCCTCCGCGCATTGCCTCGGCGATCGAGCATCCGGCACCCGCCTCCCGGCTTCGGCTCTGTCGTTTTACCTGTCGGTGCAGGAGTAACACGGATCGATCGACGCCTGAATCAGGGGCGTGTCCGCCAGGCGCGCGCCGCGCACCATCCAGCGCACCGCCGGCATGTTGGCGTAGGTGGGCGTGCGCACGTGCACGCGGCTGGGATTCCGAGAATTCTCTGTCCACGAAACCGAGTACATCACTTCGCCGCGCGGCGCCTCCACGCGGCCTACCGCGACGCCGGGGGCAAACACCAGTTTGCCTTCTCCGGCGTCAATTTCTCCCCGCGGCATTTTGGTCAGCGCCTGGCGAAGAATGCGGCAGCTCTCCAGGATTTCCAAGGCACGCACAAATAGCCGCGCGCGCACGTCTCCGGCTTGCTCCGTAGGCGTCTCGAACTTCATCTCCTCATAAGCCGCGTAAGGCGCGGCCCGGCGCAGATCCTGCGTCACGCCCGAGGCCCGCGCTGTCGGTCCCACCACGCCGCAGGAAATCGCTTTCTCGTGAGTCAGAATTCCGATCCCCGCGCAACGCGATCGGGCCGTAGCGCTGGTGGTCAAAATAGGAATGATGGTGCGCGTCATCTCGCGCTCCAGATCGTCAATTACGCCGACCAGCGCCAGCGGATCCGCGATGTCCCGGTTCACGCCGCCGATGCGGTTCATGGCGTAATTGACGCGGTTACCTGAGATCGCCTGCAGCACGTCCATCACTTTTTCGCGCAGCGCAAAACAGGTCATGAACATGGTCTTGAAGCCCATCAGCTTGGACGCAATGCCGGCCCACAGCACGTGCGAGTGCAGCCGCTCCAGTTCCGCCATCACCACGCGGATGTATTTGGCGCGCGGAGGCGGCTCCAGGCCCGTCAATTGCTCCATCGCCTGGCACAGCGTGAGCGTGTGAATGTTGGAACAGATGCCGCACACGCGCTCCATCAGCGCGATCACCTGGATGTAATTGCGTGTCTCCGCAAGGCGCTCGATGCCGCGAAAGTTGAACCCGATATGGAGCTTCGCGTCCTGGACCGTCTCGCCTTCGCAAATCATCTCCAGCTTGTACGGTTCTTCCAACCCCGGGTGGTAAGGCCCCATGGGAATCTTGTAGCTCATCGCGCCGCCTCCTCCCGCAGGTTCACGCCCGGCTTGTCGCCCTCGCGCAGCAGGAGCGGCTCATGCTCGCGTCCCGTAAATTCAAGGGCAAATTCTTCGTGAACCTCGCGCTCAATCCAGTCCGCGGCCTCGCAAATGTCGTAGATGCTCTCGGTGGAATTGCCGATAAGGGGGAATCGAAACCCGAGCAGACGTCCATCGAGATCCCAGTGATATTCCAGCCGGAAGCCTTCGTTGCCCGGCAACTGATATGCAGTAATGGTGACAAAGCGCGCCCCCACGTCCTTCATCGCGCGCGCTGCTTCTCGCGCCGTCACTTGGGCGCAATCCATCCAGCAGACCCCGCCTTCTTGGCTCCATGGCGGCGCAAGTTGAGGCTTCTCCGGCGCGCCGTCGGCGCGTGTTTCCGCGCTTGCTCCCGGCGAATCGATGGCAGGCAAATTGGCGGCGAAGCTCATTGCGCGCCTCCGGCGGCGGGATTCGGCGCTGGCGTGACGCCGCGCGGCGCCGCGGCAGCCTTCGCCGCTGGGGGCCGGCGCGCCACGGTGTACGACTTCTTCAACGCGCCTGCCGTCAGATAAATCGGCGGACACGCCTCCTGCTGGCCGAGTGCGTGCTCCGTGCGCCCTTCCTTGAGCGCATGTTCCGCGCAGCCTTCCACGCAGCGTCCGCAAAACGTGCATTGGCCGGGATTGTAGCTCCACGTGAATTCGCCTTTGCCGGCCTTATATTCAATGGCCCGGGAGGTGCACCGGAAACGGCACACGGCGCAGCCGGTGCATAGCGCCGGATCGAATTCGACCAGCCCGCGAAAGTGCGCCGTCACCTTCGGCCGCGCCGGAAAACGCAAAGTCTGGTAGCCGCGCCACAAATTTTTCGCCATCATGATGAGAATGTTCATGACCGGAACCTCATGAACAGCGCGGAGGAAATGGCCAACAAGGCAAAGATCAGCGTGCACCGCCAATAGAAGCGCACCGTGGTGTCAATGGCCAGGCGCGCCGTGGCGGCGGCCAGCGTGGACAGCAGCAGCACCAGGACGAACGAGAGCGCGATGAAGAGCATCGCCGCCAGCCCGCCGATGGCCATGTGCGGCGCAACCAGCGTGGCCACCAGGCCCGCGCCCGCAACCCACTCCAACCCGTGCGCCAACTCCCACATCGCCAGCTCCGGTCCCGCATATTCGGTCATGGGGCCGGCGTAAATCTCCTGCTCGGCGTTGGGCAATGAGAAGGGATTGATGTGCAGCTTGGCGGGCAGGCACACCAGAATCGCCGCGATTCCCAGCCAGCGTAACGGCGACGCCGGCAGAGCCGCCAGCGTCTCCAGCCGGAAAGTGTGCTGCGACGCGGCCACGGAGAGGATAGCCAGCAGGAAGACGATGTTATAGGAAACGCTCAGCGCCGCCTCACGCGCGGAGCCGATCTCGCCGAAGATCGAGCGCGAGGAGAATCCCGCGGCGATGATGCACATCGACGGCAATTCAAGAAGCGCCAGCAACAGGATCAGATCGCCCTCGAAGCCGCCCGAGGAAGGCAGCACCGGCAGCAGGCCCACCGCGCCCGCCGCGCCGGAAACCGCGATCAGCGGCCACGCCCGCATCAGCATTCCGCCTATACCCTGCCGTGGCGGCGTACGCTTCGCCAGCAGCTTGACGAAATCGAAGAACGGCTGCATAAAGGGCGGACCGATACGCTCCTGCATCAGCGCCACCGCCTTGCGTTCAACCCAAAGAAAAAACCAGGCCGCGGGCACGGCGAACAGCAATCCGGGAAAGACGAGCAGGCGCGCGAGCGCAGTGAGCAAATTCATCGCTGCGCCTCCTCGACGGCCGGCGTGGTTGCAGAGTCCGGTGGTTTCATCCCGCGCTCGGCCAGAATCTCCGCCGCCTTCGCCACGCCTTGGAGTATCGCGTCCGGCCGCGGCGGGCAACCGGGCACGAACACATCCACGGGAATGTGCTTTTCGAGCGGTCCCGCCAACGTGCGGCTGTCGATGAAGACGTTCGTCGTCGCCGGGCACGACCCGATGGCGACCACGGCCTTGGGATGACACACCTGCCCGTATACTGTCTTGATCGCGCTCACGGCGTTGCGCGTCACCGGCCCGGTCACGCACATAATGTCTGCGTGACGCGGGCTGCCTTCCAGCCGCACCCCCAACTGCTCGGCATCGAAGCGCGGCGAGAGCGCGGCCACCAGCTCGATATCGCATCCGTTGCAACTGCCGGAGTTCATGTGGAACAGCCATGGACTGCGGCGGCGGCACGTGCAGATCAATCGCTGCCAGATCTTCATGGCCGCACCCCCATCAACAAAGCAAGCAGGTGCGGCCAGAGCCCGCCGGCAAGGAGCAGCGTGACCAACGCCACAACAGTCGCTTGCAGCACGACCGGCTCTTGTTCGCCCGTCATCGGCGGAAATTCGTTCTCCTGCGGAGGGCCCCACCAGTTGCGCGTAAGCGCCAGCGTGTACGCGACCAGCGCCAGAATCGACGATAGGACGAAGCTGGCGAGCAACCACGGGCTCGTGTCGAGCGCCACCAAATAAAGTCTCCAGCGCCCCATGAACCCGAGCGTGGGCGGCACGCCGAGCATGGCCAGCATGCCGAAAAGAAAACCGAAGGCGCTCACCGGGTAACGCGTGGCCGACGCCCGCGGCTCGATGTTCAGTTGTCCCGCGGCCTCGGGGCTGCTCAGGCATGTGAAGAGCAGAGCTTTGGCCAAAGCGTGCGTGGCTGCGGCAACCAATGCGCCCTGCGCGCCGAGCACGCGCGCCGACGCCAAACCCAATAACAAAAAACCGATATCTTCCACCGTCGAGAGCGCCAACAGCCGCTTGAGGCTGTGCTGCGCCAGCATCAGCAACGCCGCGGCCAATGAAGTCCCAGCGGCTACGCCGATCCACATTCCGGCCGGAGCCAACACAGCCGGATTCGCCTGCGCGATGGCGTACAACTCGCCGAAAGCGGCCATATCGATGACCGCGATGATCAGCCCGAGCACCAGTGCGGGAACCTCATCGGCCAACTTGAGCAGCCAGAAGAAGAACGGAAGCGCGGCCAGCTTGACGCACACGCTCGTCACCAGCAAAGC
>JASHUH010000350.1 GCA_030040115.1 Acidobacteriaceae bacterium
GTTCAGGTCACGAGCGCAGCGCCGGAATTGAAAACCAACGACGTCGATGTGGCGACCCAGATCAACACCTTGACCGTTCAGGAGCTTCCCAACCTGATCCGCAACACAACCAGCCTGGTGCTGCTGGCGCCGGGCACCGCAGCATCGACGTTCTCCAACGCCCCGGCCGAAGACGCCATGCGCTCCATTCCCATCGCCGCCAACGGCCAGTCGCCGTTCTCGTCCGGCTTCATTCTGGACGGAGCAGACGACAAAGACTCTTTCATCGGCGAAGCGGTCGTGAATCCGACCCTGGACTCGATTCAGGAGATGAAGTTCATCAATCAGGATTACGATGCCGAGTTTGGCGCGGCCATCGCCGGGATCACGGTGATGGAGACCAAATCGGGCAGCAATTCGTTCCACGGCGACCTTTACGATTTTCGCCGCAGCGACGCGCAGCAGGCGCGCGACCCATTCACCGAATACCCCGGGAGCAACCTGGTTGACGGCAGCCCGATTGGCCCGGTTGTCCCCCACACCTTGTCCAATGTCTTCGGCGGCTCCATCGGCGGTCCGATCCTGAAAAACAAGCTATTCTTCTTTGGGGACTATCAGGGAACGCGCCAAGCGATCGGCTCCTCATTCTTCGATACAATTCCCACAGCGGAGGTTCACAGCACCTGTACGGGCACCACCAGCAACTGCGACTTGAGCCAATACATCAATGCCGGCCAGAATCAGGTATACAACCCGAACCAGGGCGTGCTGGACGCCACCGGGTCCAATACCGGCGTGGGGCGCACGCCCTTCGTCAACAATCAGATTCCCAATTCGCTTCTCTCCGCGGCCGCCATCAACTGGCTCAATATCATTCCAGAGCCGAAAATATCAGGCATTGTCAACAACTATCCCACCAGCGGAACCGGCGTGTTCAACTTCAACCAGTTCGATATCCGTATCGACACGCAGTTGAAGCAAAACATGCACGTCTTTGGCCGCTACGGGTACCTGGGGTCGAACCAGAGCGCGCCAGCCTCGTTGGGCGAGGCGGGTGGAACCGGCTATGGGCCTAACACGTGGGCTGGCAACGAGACGGGCGGCAACGACAGCCTGGCCCTCGGAGCGGATATAGTTATCTCTCCCAAAATCCTCACCGACTTCCGGGTTGCCTGGTTCCGCTACGAACTTTACGAGACTAAATTCGATGACACGGGCGGCTACTCTTCTCCACAAGTCCCGGTGATGACCGATCTTGGATGGCTTGGCCTGAACACCAGCGTGCCGGGCTCCGGCGGCGCCTCCCAGGTCGAGGTCGACGGCCTGACCACCATGGGCAGCGGCAACGACGGCGCCAACCACTGCAACTGTCCTTTGAGCATGAACGAGCAGGAGTGGGGCTTCACGAACAACTGGACCTTCACCCAAGGGCGTCACTCCATCAAAATGGGCTTGGAGGAGCGTCGCTTGCATCAACTGCGCATACCCAGCGACACCAACCGCACCGGCGAGCTGGCCTTCTCGCAGGGGCGCACCGGCCTTGGCACCGGCGATGGGGCCTACCTGGGAGGCTTGGGCCTGGCCTCGCTCCTCTTCGGCGACGTCAGCACCATGACGCGTTACGCCAGCACTTCCATCACTGCCGCCGAAACCCAGTGGCGCTCTTTCTCCTACGTCCAGGACGACTGGCGCGTCACGAATAAGCTCACCTTCAACTTCGGCGGGCGTTGGGAGATATACTTCCCCGAAACCGTCAACGGCCAGGGCCAGGGCGGTTTTTATAACACAGAGAACGACATGATCGAGGTGGCCGGTTACGGGCCCTTTGGCATGAACCTGAACATCAAGAACAACTTTTCGTTCCTGGCGCCGCGCTTTGGCGTTAGTTACCAGCTCACACCCAAGTCCGTACTCCGCGCCGGACTGGGCAGGGCCTTCGATCCGGGCTTCTATGGCGACATGTTCTCCGCCGTCCTCACGCAAACGATTCCCGTTTTGCAAGATCAGAGCTTTACGCAGTTGGAGGGTTTAGCCACCGACGCCGCTCGCAATCCCTCCAATAACAGCGTCTATAACGTGGGCGTAGCCCCCGACTCGCCACCAGTGTTTACCGTCCCGGCCAGCGGCGAGTTTCTGCTGCCGGCGGGTCAAACCTACCGGTCGCGTCCGGATAAGCAAAACATTCCCGACGTCTGGGGCTGGAACGTGAGCTACCAGCGGCAGTTCACCCCCTCGACAGCGGTTACGGTGGCTTATGTCGCCAACAAGGCCACCCATACCATTCCATCATCCACCTGGGGCGGCGTGAACTGGAACGATCCCCCCATAAGTGGCTACGAGCTGAACCTGCCCTGCGAGGGAGCCCCGTTCTACGGGGCCTTCGGCGACCTGTACACGGTTGCCAGCGGGTTCCAGTGCGGACCCGGCTACGCCACGTATTTCGACGATGAGGCCAATGCGCACTACGATTCCATCCAGTTCGTCCTGGAGAAGCGCATGTCTCACGGTCTGCAGCTCAACGCCAGCTTCGTGCAATCGACCACTTGGGGCGTGGGAAGCGGCGGCTATTTCGTCCAGGACCCACACTCGAATTGGGGCCATTTCGACTTCAACCGCCCCAGCGATTTGAAGTTTTACGGCACGTATAATCTGCCTTTTGGTCGCGGCCAGATGCTGGGCGCGAATTTGAACAGCGTCGGCAACGCCATCGTGGGCGGTTTCAGCCTGCATGGAGACTTCGAGCTCGCCAGCGGCTTGCCGTACACCATTTCATATACGGAATGCCGCGCCGATGCGCCCAACGGCGATATGCCTTGCCGTCCCAACCAGGTGGGCAGCTTCGCCTTGGGCGCCAGCTCCTTGAATCCCACGGGGCATTACTCAACCTACTTCACGCCCGTCGCCCCCCTCGCGGCTAATGGCCAGACCAGCGGCGCATTCCAGCGCCCGGCGGTTTACTCCTTCGGCAACGTGCCGTACAACAGCGAATTTGGGCCGGGACTCTTCACCGGCAACCTGACCTTGCAGAAAGCCATTCCCATCCACGAAGCGATGGCGCTGAATCTCGAAGTGATGGCGCAGAACGCCTTCAACCATGCCAACCTGGCCAGCCCAAGCAATACGTGCATCGACTGCACCGTCAGCTCTGGCGCCGGCCAGATTACCGATATTCTGGGCGGAACGTTTGCCGGGATGCGGGAGTTTCAGTTTGACGCGCGGCTGAGCTTCTGAGACGCGCGTTCGCCTGGCCAGCAGCATTTGTATGCATATTGATATAGTTATCGGGATCTGCGTCAAAGACATTCTGCACCAAGCCAGAACAATCTAGACCCGTCCTTGCGCATTTCCCGCCCCAAACATATGGAATGGGGGGATTTCGGTTCACTAATTCATTAGCTGCGTTGACACGATCTTTTGCAGCTTCTCCTTCTTCATCGACGTATCGAAGCGGATTGTTTAACCCATACGCATACATGTTGAATGATTGTGGATCGTCAATCGGCCATAGCCCAGGGTCGGGGCTGAGGAATCGGCCCATGCTGCTGGCGTAGTAGCGGGCGTCGAAGTGGTCGTTGCCGGATTCTTGGTCGCGTTCTTTGCCGGTACAACGGGATGGCGCAAAACACACGTCAGATGCACAAGCGGCGGATTGCGTCATAGTCATGCGTCCCTCATCGTATATCCATCCCAGGCCTCAGAATCGAGACCTGAGACACCCGCCGGAGAACAGAGTTCAATCATGCCGATTGATGCGAGCGCAAACGGCGAAGCCCCCACAAGAACAGGATGATGAGTGTCGAGTATAGGATCGTGTTCACAGAGATAACGACAAGATCGCTCCAAATTGTCCTTTGGGATGAATAGCCCCAAATGGCTGCCGCAACAATGCCACCCGGCAC
>JASHUH010000351.1 GCA_030040115.1 Acidobacteriaceae bacterium
AAGTAGGGACGAATCTTGCGCTTAGGATAGTTCTCAGCCATGATTGCCCCCTCCAACGGGGCGAAGTGGTCAGCATCGGGTGGGTGTTAACCGCACCTTTCGGCGCGTCGGAAATGTTCGCTGTTCCAGAAGCCACTGAAGTAGGAATGTAACTGGAGCCGCAGAATTGCGCGATTAGACTTTCGTTGCAGGAGTTAGACTGAGAGGGCCCCTGTCTCTACCTCCAGCGGGGGATATTCAGGGCGCCAGCAACGGCGCCTGATGATCGCGGGCGTCCTTCGGGATATGCATGGCGCTTCGACTTCAACGAAGGACAGTCACTCTACGGCGATGAAATCGGGTTTTCCTCCAAGAAAGGCGCTCTCTGTATGCGCCGTTCCGGTGAGTAGGGTCGGGTCGTGATTGCGGGCGTGTCATCGGCTACTCTTCCATTACAATCCCGATCCAGGACAACAGCTTCATGGCAGAGGCGAAGAACCAGTCCCATCGTTAGGCATGAAGGCCTGCGCATGTTTCAGCGAGTCTCCACCACAAACAACCCGAAAGCTATAGTCGGCATATTTGAATCCCGGCGGTATGCTAGAACGCGCCGAGGTTACACCGTCTATGGCGGGCTGCGCTGGGCTGATCCTCAGCCACATGAACGCGTGGCGGTGCTCGGGATTGGCGGGCTTGGGCACTTGGCTGTGCATTACGCGAAGGCGGCAGGCTTCGAGACGTTCGCGGTTTCGCATTCCCCCGACAAAGACACAATGATCCGGGAACTTGGCGCTGATGAGGTTGTCCGCGACGGCAAGGGCCCCGCGGCGGCCGGAGGCGCAGATGTCATTCTCAGCACTTCAAATTCGACCAAGGCGATGGTGGATAGCATACAGGGACTGCGGCCCGACGGTCGGCTGGTTGCCATGGGCGCCGACGCAGAGCCAATTTCGGTCTCGCTGATCGATCTGATCTCGAAGCGCATTCGAATCATTGGCAGCCAGCAAAACGGCCCCGAATATCTCTACGAAGCGCTTGATTTCGTGGCGCAAGGCAAAGTGAAAACGATTGTTGGGACGTACCCGCTGGCAGAAGCCCCGAAAGCCTACGACCGCGTGGCTCAGGGCAAGGCCCGATTCCGCGCAGTCCTCACAATGTAATCTCTAATCTGAGCAGTCAGCGTTAGTCTCGCGTCTATCACCGACATTCCGGAATTTTCCAGCCTTCTGGACCGTCTCGCCGCTGGGTGGGCGGCCGGAGTGCCGATGACCCGAAGGGATTAGGAACTGAGGAAATCGGAAATAGGGACCAGGGGCCCCCGCGGTTTCCGCGGAGGAGAGGCGGAATATGGATACAGTGGTCACGGCGGAACGGCTATTCGACGGTAACGGAGTTCTGCTCGAACATCCCGTGGTGGTTCTCGAAGATGAGCGGATTGCGTCAATCTCGACACGCGACCGGAGCGAAATGCCGACGGGCGCGCGGGTGATGGATTTTGCCGGCGCGACGCTGGGGCCGGCGTTTTTGGATGTTCATATTCACGGGGCGGCGGGCCATGACGTGATGGAAGCCACGCCGGAAGCGCTGACCACAATGAGCAAGTTTCTGGCCGCGCATGGGACGGGCGCATTTCTGGCCGCGACCGTGACGGCGCCGCTGGACGCGACGCTGCGCGCGGTCCAAGGGATTGCCCGGCTGATGGCGCAGCCGGTGGACGAAAGCGCGGCGCGGGCGGTGGGAATTCATCTCGAAGGGCCGTTTCTTTCGCACGCCAAGCGCGGGGTGCAGCCGGCCGAACACCTGCTGATGCCGAGCATCGAGACATTCGACAGGCTGTTTGAAGCGGCAGAGGGGCAGGTGCGGCTGATTACGCTGGCCCCGGAGCTGCCCGGAGCGCTGGAACTGGCGCGGCATGCGACGGAGCGCGGGGTGCGCGTGTCGATGGGGCATTCGGACGCCACTGCGGCCGAGACGCGCGCCGCCGTCGCGGTGGGTGCGGTGAGTTCGACGCACACGTTTAACGCCATGCGCGCCCTCGATCACCAGGAGCCGGGCATTTTGGGTACGGTGCTCAGCGACGACCGATTGTTTGCGGAGCTGATTTGCGACGGCATTCACTCCAGGCCTGAAATCACGCGCCTGTGGTGGAGGGCTAAAGGACGGGACCGGGGAATTTTGGTGACCGACGCTATGAGCGCAACGGGCATGCCGGAGGGCGAATACCGGTTGGGTGGATTTCGGGTGCAGGTGGCGAATGGGAGGGCGACGCACGACGGCGTGCTGGCCGGAAGCGTGCTCACGCTCGATCGCGCGCTCGAAAATTTTGTCGCCTTTACCGGAGAGACCGTGGAGCAGGGACTGCCTCTGCTTACCAGAAATCCGGCGGCGATGATCGGACTCGGCCATGGAGTGGGGAAACTTGCCGCGGGCAACGAGGCGAACCTTGTGGCTGTGAGCGCCGAGGGACGGCTGATGGCTTCGATCATTCGCGGGCGCATGGCTTGTGGCGTGGCGGCCCGATGAGGCGGCTTCACGGTTTTTCAGAGGCGGGATCAAGGCAATCGCGCCACCCCCGCCCTGGCGACAAGAACAAAAACCTCGCGAGCGGGGCGCCCAGGGGTTGTGATGAGTTTGCATCCCACGACCAGAGCGGCCCAGCGCTGTATGAATTGTCCTGCAAGACGGATTGTCGGGTGAGGCCCTAGGAAAGCGGATCGACGGCTAAAAACTGGGGTTGCTGAATCGGATAGGGCGAGCCGGGAGCTTCAACGTACTGGGCGCCGGTGATGGTGAAAACGTGGAGCAGGTTCGCTTGCTGACTGATGACGTAGAGATGGTTTTGTGTGTCCCAGAACATCTGCGAAACCGGATTTACGGTGAGAAGTCCGGTGTAGGAAGTGACTGGACCGGCTCCGTTGAAGTGAAACAGTTGCAGTCCTTCTTCTCCGCCAACAGCCAGCAGATCGCCCGCGGGAGAAATCTTCAGGTCAGTCACGTTGCTGATGGAGGATGTGGGCATGGTGGCGAAGGTGTTGGTGGTGGTGAGATTTCCGCTCGCATCCGCAGTGAACGATGCGATCTGCGCATTGACTCCCGCATCGCATCCAGGCGGGTTGGCGGCCAGCAACGTGATGGCGATGTGGTTGGAAGAATCTGCCGCGGCAAACGTCGGAATGTAGATGCGGTAGTTCGGCGGGGCGGCAGGCAGCGTTGTGGTAGCGTTCGATGCATTCAACAGGCCGTTGGAAGAGCGGGAGAACGCCTGAACGCCATAGTACATGCACGAATTATTGGTGGCCTCGTAGGCAAACGAGTTATTGCCCAGCAGGGTTGCCGGCAGGTAGATGCCACTGAACGAGCCGGCGCCGCCATTTGCTGTGCCCAGGTAGGCCAGGCTGCCGTTCGCCTTGGTGGCGTTGAACGACTGGTAGAAGTTGTTGGCGCAGTCGCCGTCGAACTCCATGTCATACAAATCGGCGCCGCTGCGGTCGGTGAATAGCCACGCCGCGCTTCCGCAACCGTGGGAGTATTTCTGGTAGTCCGACGAAGTCCGATAGGTGAGCGCGCCGTTGGCTCCGATGGTGTAAGCGTCGATGTTGGTTGCAGAATTACTGATCCCGTAGAGGTGCGTGCTGTTCACCGCCAAGGAGCCATCATTGGCGCTGAAAGGCGACCCGGAAATCTCAGTCAGGCGGCCACTGGAATCGGCGACAAACCCACGGATCTGACTGCTACTGCTTGAAGCGGCGCCAGCGATGTAGACGTATGCCGCATTCGCCGAAGAACTGCTGCCCGAACTTCCGCCGCCAGAGCCTCCGCCGCTGCCGGACCCGCCGCCACCTCCAGAGCCGCTGCCAGTTCCTGTGCCTCCGGAGCCACTGCC
>JASHUH010000352.1 GCA_030040115.1 Acidobacteriaceae bacterium
GATAAGCTGATGGTTGGCTACCGCTACTGGACGACGACCGGAAAGCGCCCGCTGTTTCCTTTCGGCTTTGGGCTGAGTTACACGACGTTCGGGTTTTCCCATCTGAGCGTGCCGGCTACGGCGCAGGCGGGATCGACGGTTCCGGTGAGCTTCGACGTGACCAATACCGGGAGCGTGGAGGGAGCCGAAGTAGCGCAGCTTTACGTCTCCGACCCTTCGGCCAAAGTGGACCGGCCGGAGCGGGAGTTGAAGGGCTTCGAGAAGGTGCGGCTGGCGCCCGGCGAAGCCAAGCAGGTAACAATGGACCTCGATGCGCGCGCTTTCAGCTATTGGAGCGAAACGGAGCACAAGTGGACGATTGATCCGGGCAAATTCGTGATTCGGGTGGGCGATTCGAGCGAGAGCACGCCGCTGAGCGCGGATTTGACGCTGGAGTAAGCTCTAGATTTTTGGGCGCCGATGCAAAAAGCTCCGTCCACGCGCGGAGCTTTTTGTTGGTCTCCAAAACGTGCGGGTGACGCGAGCGCCGCCGTGAATCGTGCCCTGCAGCACATCGCCAAAGAAGTGGTCGAGCGCGGTGGATTCGGGCACGCTGACTTCATCGAAAAACGGAGGCTCACGGCGCTGAAGCGAGCGTCAGTGGCTCTGGTCCATCAGAATCTTTTCGGCTTGGAGAAGGGAAAGATCGCCGGGAAGCTCGTGGAACCTGGACTTGACCTCGTCCTCCTGTTCGGAGATGGTTCTGAAGATCAGGGAGTGGCCCTGGATGTGGATGTGGGTCTGGGTGATCTGCCACTCGTTCGGACCCACTTGGCGCCTCTCCACGTTGAACGAGCCTCCGGATTGGAGGTCGCCGAACAAGCCGAGAAGGCCGAATTTCACGCTGTGGATGAGCCGCCCTTTCAGGCTCACGATGCGGTGCTGCGCGTCCTGGACGGTCATATCGCCCTCCATGGCGGCGAAGACGCGCGACTCCCAGGTGGGAGGACTGAAATTCGGGCTCGGCTTGAAGTGGAGGGTGGTTTCTCCCTCGCGCTGGCCGGTTTCGGTCCAGATAAACGCGTTGGGCAGCAGATCGAGCATCTGCGTGGTCTGCTGGTCGTCGTGCTGTCCGCTTCTCCGCTGCCTGGCTTGGGCGGAAGGATTGTGAATGAAGGCTTCCATCCGGCTGTGCTGCTCATACTGCGGGAGCTTGCGGCCATTCAGTTCGAGGACGCGGTGCAGATCGCCGTTCGGCGTCTCGGCCACCCACTGGGTCACATCGTTGCCCGGCTTGTTGTTGATGTCGTAATAGAGCCAGCGCGAATTGTCGTGGTCGTTGGCATAGAGCTCGGCCGTGACTGCTTGCTGGACGATTTCTTTCGGGTCGAGGGCGCTCGCTGATGCGCATGCTCCCACCATCACGGCCCACGCAAGCACGCGTCTTCCTCGCATTCACCGCCCCCCTTGAAGTGGTTGCACTTGCGCAACCAGCCTGACCGAGGCTATTGATTGGATGCAAGTTATGGGACGCAGGGAACCCGTCCTCCGCTCCAGCGCTTCCCGCCAGCGCAGCGCTGAAGCTCAACCGGCAAGCGACGCTTTGAAAGCGTTACACGCCTGCCCCATGCGGTGCAAGAACAGTTTAGGATTACCGAGAATGACTAGAGAATATCAAGCGCAAAACAGTCACCGGAGCCTGGGCGGACGGTTTCTTGACTGGTTTTCGGCTGGGTTTGTGCCTGAGGCAGCTGCGTGCGTTCAAAACTCGAAGTCGGGCTGGAGTCGTGGCCGATGAAGGGACTTCCCCAAGCGAGAGCGCAAACGAAGACTAACCCGGTGACGGAAACGCATAAATAAACTTCACGCTTGATCGTCTTGATAATCTTCATAGCTCCGCCCCTCCACACTCCTCTCTGCAATCTTGGGATGGCTGGCGCGGGCGCGAGGTTGCCATGTGTGAAGGCGCAATTTCGCGAAGATTGACAGGGGCGGAAGTCGGGCCCTGAAGCCGGCGCATGGCAAAGCGATTTAACAGGAAAGCTAGCCAGCCGGCGATCGAAAATTCCAAAAATGATCGATCATTGTGCAGGGCGTTAGCTCGTTCCCACCGGCCGCAGAAAGGCGGCAAAGGCCCACTTCAGCTCGTCCACCCCTTGACCTGTCACGGCCGAGATGGCGTGGAACTCAAGCTTCCGCCGGCGAGCGTAGGCGGCGAGCTTTTTCAGCTTTTCGGGATTGCCGGCATCGATCTTCGTCGCTACCACGATCATGGGCTTTTGGGCGAGCGGATGCTCGCCCATACCGTTGCCGAAGCTCGCCAGTTCGCGGTTGATGACGCGGAAGTCTTCGACGGGATCGGCGCGGCCCGAGGCGTCGGAAACATCCACAAGGTGAGCGAGAAGACGGGTACGCTCGATGTGACGGAGAAACTGCGTTCCCAGGCCGGAGCCGAGATGCGCGCCCTCGATAAGGCCGGGAACGTCGGCGACGACAAAGGATTCCTGCTCCGGCTCTTCGCCCACCGTAACCACCCCGAGATTCGGTTCGAGGGTCGTGAAAGGGTAATCGGCGATCTTGGGTCTGGCGGCCGAGATACGGGAAATAAGAGTGGACTTGCCGGCGTTGGGCAAGCCGACCAGGCCGACGTCGGCCAGAAGTTTGAGCTTAAGGCGGTAGCTGCGCTCCTCGCCAGGACGGCCCAGCTCGTGCTCGCGCGGGGCCTGATGGGTGGGCGTCGCGAAATGCTGGTTACCGCGGCCTCCGCGACCGCCCTTGGCGATCACGATGCGTTCGTCGGGCTCGCCGAAGTCGTGGACCAGCTCGCCGCTTTCGAGGTTGTAGAGGGCGGTGCCGACCGGCACCTGAAGGACGACGGAACGGCCGTCCTGGCCGGTGCAGTTCGATCCCATACCGTGCTCGCCACGCTGCGCCTTGTACTCCGGGTTGTAGCGGAAGTGGATCAGGGTGTTATGGCGCTCGGTCGATTCCATCAACACGTCGCCGCCACGGCCGCCGTCGCCACCCGAAGGGCCACCGCGGGGAACGTATTTCTCGCGCCGGAACGCCATGCAGCCATTGCCGCCGTCGCCGGCCTTGACGCGAATTTTGGCTTCGTCGATGAACAAGGGCACAGAGCTCAGTGACGAGCGATCAGCGCCGGATCCTTCGCCCTCCGGAGCCCCTTCATCTCTCCAGTTTAACGAGTTCATCGGATCGGGCGGTTCAGCCTCAAGAACACCTGTAGCCCCGAAAAGCATACGGAAGGGCCGTCGATGTGACTGTGATGCAGATTACTTTCGAGGCCGGGTGTAGCGGCATAGAATCGCATGCAAATCCCTTGCGGCGCAACTGAAAAGGCTGGAAAACGCGTATCGGGGTGCGGGGTGGCCTTTCCGCGAGCGGAACCGCGGTGAAAGCAGACCGGAAGAGTGGCTTACGGAGATCTCTCCGCGTCTGTTCGCGGGCAGAAAGTCGCCATGGGGCAGGAAAAGCGGATCTGGACAAGGCTGTTGCTGGCGGCCGCGTTAATTGCCGGCGGCGGTGCTTCGGTGAGGGCGCAGCCGGACGCCGGGGGCTCGTTGGCGGGACAACTCACCAATCTCCGCTCGGCTCCGCTCGCCGGGGTCACCTTGGTGCTTCGGAACGACACGACCAGTGCGGAGATGCGCACCATAACGGGGAAAAATGGGGCGTACCGATTCACTGGCCTCGATGCGGGCGAGTACAGCTTGGAGGCCGAAAGCCCGTACCTGGGCCGCGGACGGCTGGACGACATTGAGATTCTCGCGGGGCGCGAGGCGCGGGTGCAGGCGGCAATGGCGTTTGAGCCTGCGCCCTCGGCTGCGGTTTTGGCTGCGGCGCCGGTGGCCCCGGTAAAGACGGGTTCAACGCCCGAAGCCAGGCCCCAAATCACCCTGGCGGTGATTGCGCCGGATGTGCAATTGCGAGCTGAACCCTTGTGGCGCGAGCCTTTGATCGCGAAGCCCGCGCCGGCGAAAGTCACACTCCAGCCCAAACCCAACCTACAGATGGTTGCGGAGCCGGTGGCGCCGGATCTAAGCATGCCGGCCGAGCCGTCGCGGCAGCAGATCTTGACTTTGCGCAGCGCGCCCAACGCCGCGCCGAGAGCTGCCCCTGGGGCGAGGAGCACATCGCTCCAAACCACCCCCGTTGCGATAAAAGCGACTGCGGCCATTGCATCGGAGTCGCTTGCGGAATTTCCCGCCCGAAGCGGGGCCCCGGCCGCCTCATTGGCCGAGGCGACGCCGGCTGTCGCGGCAGCCGCGAATTTGACCCTTCGCGCCATGGTGGCGCGGGGCTTGGAAGCGGCCATCGCGATTCTTCCCTCACCGTACAGCCACGTGGTTACTGCCTCGAAGGACCCCGATCCCGCGGCTCCGGCAGTAACCACCACCATTTCCTCGGCGCAATTGCAAGCACTCCCGGTGAGCGGGCGGCATTGGCAGGATTTTGTGCTCGACACACCCGCGGCCTCGCCGGGTGCGGGCTCGGCGCAGGTTGCGCTGCGCGGCGCGGGACAGGATCCGGCGGATGCGACGATTGATGGGGCAAGCACGCGACTGGCTTTTGGCGGCGCCGCAGGAGCGGAGCCCCGGTCGGACGACTCAGGCGTGACTGGGCCGAATAACCCAGACAACGAATCGAGCCAGGGATACGGCGGGCGCGAGCTGGCGATCGGCGAGGTGGCAATCCGCACTGTGGAGATTGTGGCCGGAGACGTGGAGGCCAAAGGCGCGCATGCCGCAGGCGGACGGACCAGCGTGGAAACCGTTGCGGGATCGAACGGGTTTCACGGGCAGGGGCTCGTTTTTGACCGGCAGAGCACGTGGGGAGCGCGGAACCCGTTCACACAATGGCTACAGAACACCGGCGCTGAGGCAACGCCGGGTTCGACCCCCATCCTTCCATCCGAGCCGGTTTTCAACTCCATTCCATTCACCCCTCCCGATCACGAAACAGTGTGGGGATTAGGCATGGGCGGTCGCATCCGCCGCGACAAACTGTTCTGGTTTGGCGCGCTCGACAGCTATCACCGCAACGATCCGGGGCTGGCGATGGCCACGGAGCCCATCGGTCTGGACGAGCAAAACAATCCACCTACTTGCCTCGGGTTCTTTTGCCCGCCCAGTGACGCGCAAGTCCAACTGCTCAGCGCACAGCTTGGCGAGAGCGAGAGCCAGGCCGCCGCCGACTATTTCGGCATGCCCGGCTCCAGTTATCCTCTCGCCGGCCTCGAACAGCTTGCGTCTCTTCTGGCTCCCGCGCCGCGCACCGCCGCGCAATGGACGGGCTTTGGCCGCATCGACTGGCAGGCAACCGAGCGGCAGCACTTCACCCTTGAGAGCATTGGTTCCGACTGGAATTCGCCCGGCGGCGGGTTGACCCGTGTCTCAGAGAATTATGGAAGCCACAGCTTTGGGTCGAGCCACGCCAGCGAGGAGTGGCTGCTGGGGCGGTGGGAGGCGTTTTTGACCCCGAATCTGCTGGCGGTGACGCAGGCCTCCGCGGGGCGCGACATTTTGAGCACGCGGCCGGATGCGCCTTCGAGTTTTGAGCAGGCGTTCTTGAACGGGAACGCGTACGGGCAGTTGCCGCAGATGGTGGTGGACTCGCGCTACGGATTCACCATCGGGAATCCTTCGCGGTTCGGGCAGGGGAGCTATCCGGACGAGCGACTCTACCATGCGCAGGAAATGGTGGATTGGGTGCGCAATAAGCTGCTGGTCAAAGCGGGCTTCGAGATCGATCACAACTCCGACGCGACCAGTTTGCTGCGCAACCAGACGGGGACGTACCACTACGCGAAGGTCCAGAACTTTATCTCCGACGCTCTGGCCTTTTTAAGGTTCGGATTTGCCGACGCGCTCGATCCGGCGAATCCGCACAATTGCGACGCAACGGGTGGACCCTGGTACGCATCGACCGGCCAACTCATGGGCTTGGGAGCGTTACCCTGCTACTCCTTTTACTCGCAGATGATGGGCCCGGCCAACTGGCACTTGAGCACCAACGACTGGGCCGGCTATGCGAGCACGCAGTGGCAGCCGGGTAAGATCGCCGTATTCTCTGTCGGGCTGCGCTGGGAGCTTGAGCAATTGCCGCCCC
>JASHUH010000353.1 GCA_030040115.1 Acidobacteriaceae bacterium
GAACGGTAACCCGAACCGGCAACGCCGAGCCGTCGAGCGGCAGAATGCGCGCCTCCGGATTTACGTCCACGCCGATCGCCGGGGTAATTACGAGAGGCTCATAAATGCCGCCCGGGCCGGTCTCGCGCTGGAGCGTTTGCACTACTTTTCCCAGCCGGATGGGCACGCCGTCGAAATCGAACTCCACCCACGCGGCCAGCGGATAGGGCGTGAAGGAGCGTTCGCGCCACTTCGGATTCGAGACGTCATAATATGGCTGCTCGACGGTAGGTCTCGTAAAGTAAGGCTTGGTCGGCTCGGCGTCTGCGGGAACGCGCATGTTGTATATCGCGTCAGTGGTGTTGCCGGACTGCGCGGTGCTGGGTTCGCCGAGTGTCCATGATTCGTCGCCTTGCAAAGGGCCGTTGTTGGTCACGAACCAGGTCTTCGCGACATGCACATCTTCGTCCAAGGCTGCGGTGTGCACCCGCACCCGGAACTCTTCGCCCGGAACCACGCTGCGCGGCGTCTCGTCGGCCGAGCCTCCGCGCTCGTTGGCGCCGCTCTCGGCTTCCCTGGCTTTGGTGGTGAAAGATATCAGATCCAGCCCTAACAGGTCCTTGAACGTGGTTTGGAACTCATCGATTTTCGCGCCAAGCTCAAGCTCGAGCCCGGCCTTCGCTTGCGGGTCAAGGTTGCCGGTTTTGATTTTTGTGTAGAGATCGAGCGTTTGGCGATAGACCGGCGCCAGTTGGCGGGCAGCCGCTTCGCCGCTCTGATCGTGGTAGCTGCTCCGGAAAGCGTGGATTCCCGTCTCAATGTCGTGCAATCCGTCGCTCAGCCACTCCGGCGCGCCACCGGGCACGAGGCGCGCCAAGCCATCGAGGCTGGTGTCGATGTCCACCTGGTGATCCTGGAAAAGGCTACTTGCGCCGGGGCCGCCAATCTCAAGGGTCTGGGCTGGCGCCACCGCACCCCACAGGTGATACTCCGAATCCGCCATCCCGCTCAGCGCCGGGCTGGCGCCGCCGTTCTGCGACTTCTGCTCGCCCCATCCCTCGCGTGCAATCTGCAGGTAAGTGCGTCCCAATGTCGGGTCCCATGTCCCCACCGGAACGGTTACGTCAGTTGGGAGTGCGCCCGTCGTCCATGCGCCGGTGACATAGTCGTGAAATTTCGCCGGGGCCCATTTGCCGGTGGCGTAGTCGAACATCCGTCCGTTGACGATGCGCGCAAACGGGGTTCTCGAATACACCGCCAGCGGCTGCCAGGGCTGCAGCCCGTCCTTAAGCTGCTCGGGAAACACCTTGGGATCGCCGGCCACTTTGAAGGCCTCCTGTGCAATCTCTCCGGAAACCTGGTGCTGGCCGTGACCGTCGGTCACGCCCCCGACAAAGGTGGCAACAATGATTTGCGGGCGCACCCGGCGCACCGCCAGCACCGCGTCGTAAAGCACGCGCTGGTGGCCCCATTGCGAAAACGATTCCTCCTGAGTCTTGGAGAAACCAAAGTCCGCCTCCGTGCCCCAGAGTTGTTTCACGCCGTAGTATTCGTCAGCGTTGAGCAGTTCGTTAGTGCGAATCAAACCCAAGGCATCGTTCTCTTCGGCCGACATGGCGTTCTGGCCACCCTCGCCACGGGTCAGCGTAAAGAGCGTGACTCGCGCGCCCAAGCCCCGGCTTAAATAGGTAAGCAACGCGCCGTCCTCATCGTCAGGGTGCGCGACGATGTAGAGCACGCTGGCCGTGGTTCCAAGCCTTTTGAGCGTCTGCTCCAGTTGCGCTTCGCCACGGTCTTCCGGCAACGGCAATGCATCCACGGTGGGATCGGGTAACGGAACCTCGGCCAGCTCGTGGTCCAAGGATGCATTCGATTCATCTTGTTGGGCGCGGGTCAACATTGCGGCGGGGAATGCCAACAGCAGCGCCACAATAGTCGCGCATAGTGCTTTCGGAAAGGATCGATGCTCGGGGACCATGGTCATTGCCAGTGTACAATCCGGGCAAGCGCGCCGGCTTCAGGATGTTCGAATCCTGTTCGCGCCGCGCTACGCTGCGGCGGGCGCCCGCACAGATCGCCTGATGTTCGCCCATACTCCGCGGCGGGAACCCAGGAATGCGGTTCGACGCGCCATTCTCGAGAATTCGTGTGACCCCAGATCCGGCATGGTGTCTAATGAACGCGCACCGGCTTCCGCACTTAGCGAGGTTGAGCGATGCTCATCGGCAAACCGCCCGATATTCCCTCCTTCGAGATCACGCCCAAGAGCGCCTATGACGCGTTCTTGAATCGCCGGCGTTTTTTGCGCAGGGCGGCAGCCATGGGCGCCGTGGCCTTGGGCGCGGAACGCGTGGAGAGCGTGTTTCATGCCGATGCGCGCGTGCTGGCAGACGCCACCAAGTTACAAACTATGTCGGGTCCGCTGACCACCACTGGAGAACAGCTCACCAGCTTCGAGGACATTACTCACTACAACAATTATTACGAGTTTGGCGTGAACAAAGGCGATCCGGCGAAGAATGCCGGCAGTCTGCCCACGCGGCCGTGGAGCGTCAAGATCGAAGGGAAATTGGCCAAGCCGCTCACCTTCGATATTGACACGTTGCTCAAGCTGTGCCCGCTCGAAGACTGCGTCTACCGGCATCGCTGCGTCGAAGCCCGGAGCATGGTCATCCCCTGGGTCGGTTACCCTCTCTCCGAGCTCATCAAACAGTGCCAACCACTTTCCAGCGCGAAATTCGTGCAGTTCTTGTCGTATTACAACCGGGGAGTGGAGGGCGCCTGGGCCTATCAGACGGATATTATGTGGCCCTACTCCGAAGGCCTGCGCATGGATGAAGCGATGAACCCGTTGGCCTTGCTGACCTTCGGTCTCTACGGCCAGACATTGCCCAACCAGGACGGGGCCCCGATCCGCGTCGTGCTGCCCTGGAAATACGGTTTCAAATCGGCCAAGTCGATTGTGAAGATCCGGTTTGTGGAAAAGATGCCGCACACCACCTGGAACGACGAGGCCCCTACGAGTACGGTTTCTACTCGAATGTCAACCCCAACGTGGACCATCCCCGGTGGAGCCAGAAGACGGAGCGCCGCATCGGCGTTCCTTTTTATAAGCAGATCCGCACCACCCTGATGTTCAATGGCTACGGCGATCAGGTGGCGGATCTCTACAAGGGGATGGACTTGAGGAAATATTTTTAGCGGAGTCAGTGGAGTTAACGCGGCTAGTCCTGTGAATAATTGAATGGGCGCTCCGGGGTATCGATATCGGTTTCGTTCCGCTGCTTGGCTTTTTGGATCGAAGCTTTCAGCGATCATGATCGAAATAACCAGGACTCCGAAAAAACCTGCGCCCTGGCAAAGTCTCTCGATTTGGCTAGCGTCGCTGCTCCGCTCACACCGCTAGCCCGCTTCCGGATAGGCATGCATCGAAGAACGCTGATTACGCTCAAAAGTCCTCACCTGGCTGGGGTGTCTCGCGCCGCTGGTTTAGCTGCTTTGGGGCGCGTTCACCAACGATTTAGGGCCGGATCCTACTCACACCATCACCTTCGCCACAGGCCGCGCCACCTTGCGCTTGATCATGCTGACGCTGGCCATCACGCCTCTGCGCCGCCTGTGGCCCAAGCTGGGTTGCTGATCAAATTTCGCCGGCTGCTGGGTTTATTCGCCTTCTTCTACGCGTCGCTGCACATGTTGACTCGGGCCGCTCTCTACAATGGCTTCAGCCCGTCCGCGACGGCCGCCGATATTATCAAGCGGCGCTTTGTAACCGCGGGGATGACAACGTATTTGCTGTTGCTGCCTCTTGCCCTCACCTCCACCAACTGGGCCATTCGCAAAATGGGCGGCAAGCGCTGGAACCGGTTGCACAAGCTCATCTATGTCGCCGGCGTGTGCGCCATCATTCATTATTGGTGGGGGGTAAAGCCCCGGGGTGGTCACGCCGATCGGCATGACGGTCGTTCTGGCCGTGCTGTTTCTGGCGCGGCCGGTGCTGGCATGGGAGCAGAAGCGAAAGACGCGAGCGGTTACGGTCTGACCCATTCATCCGCAAACACCTACGCTTTGTAAGGAAAAGTCAGACCGGTCTGCGCGATGCCTGTGAATACAGTTTGGTTTTCTGCAAAACCAGCGATTTTCCCGATTGTTTTGCGACAAGCAATGTGCGAAGGTGAACTTATCTCACGACCCCCTTCGATCGAGTCAAGCTTATAGGAGTTACGGTGTTGTCTACCCTTTCAAATTTTGCCCGCCGGGAGAAGCGCGATGGGACGAGGGATTCCATTTGCAGAAAATGCTACGCGACCGTCAGAAAGGCGTACTGGGAAGCGGACCTGGAAGCAACCGAGCAGATGCAAGTCTGCGATCCCGCGACGCTGGAGTAGTGGAGCAGTCGGCCCTTCCCGATGAAAACAAGCACCAGCAGCACAGCCGTCCGGTGATGGACAAGCTGCACGGCTGGATGCAGTCGCAGTTAGACAGCCGCAGGACGGAACCGAACTCCGGGCTGGGGAAGGCTATCCAATATATGTTGCGCCACTGGAAGGCGCTGACGCTGTTCCTGCGCACGGCTGGCGCTCCGCTCGACAACAACCTCTGCGAGCGGTCGCTGAAGCGGGCAATCCTGCATCGGAAGAACGCCCTCTTCTATAAAACGCTGAACGGAGCGCAGGTGGGCGACCTGTACATGAGCCTGATCCATACCTGCGAGCTGAACGGCGCCAATCCGTTCGATTACCTGACCGAGTTACAACGGCACGCAGAGGATCTGGCGCGGAATCCGGCCCAGTGGATGCCGTGGAATTACCGCAGCCGCATCGCTGCGCCCTGACGCGCTATGATGCACGGCATGGCCGGAAAGGATAGTCTGCGGTCAGGTAAGTGGAGCATCCTGATATGCCCGCAAAACGGGCCTCTGAAAAGTATGAATCGCGAAGGGTTTTTGGCCACCCCGGCAAACGGCCGAAAACCGCGCTGCGCGCCGCCTTCTATGCCCGCGTCTCGAACGGCGACCAACAGACGTTGCCCATGCAAATCCGCGCTCTGCGTGATTATGCCGCGCGGCGAGGTTGGATCATCGTCATGCAGGTGAAGGAAGTCGGCTTCGGTGCTTCGCAGCGGAAGATGCGGGAGCAACTGATCGAAGCGGCACGGCGTCGGGAGATCGACGTCGTGCTCGTATGGCGGCTGGATCGCTGGGGAAGATCGGTGACTGACCTGCTCGCCACTTCGCAGGAACTGGAGCATCTCGGCGTCGGCTTCGTGTCGCTCACCGAGGCTCTCGATCTGACTACGCCCGCCGGCCGCGCCATGGCCGCACTGCTGGCCGTTTTCGCCGAGTTCGAAAGAGAAATCCTTCGCGAACGCGTCCGCGCGGGCCTGGCCCATGCCCGCCAGAACGGCAAACGTCTGGGCCGGCCGATGACCGCTGCCCTCCACGCCGATCAGGTCCGCAAGCTGCGCCGCTCCGGGCTCAGCAAATCCGCAATCGCCCGGCAACTCAAAATCGGACGCACCTCGGTGCGCCGCATCCTGGACAGAAGAACCCAAGGATAGGAACATGGCCAGAGCGCGACGAAAGCAAGACCGGGAAAGCCGCATCCGCGAGGAAATCATCGTCGATGCCTATGGGCCGGAAGAACAGGCCATGGGATGGTACTACTATCTCGATGACAAGCTCCAGTTCCCGTTCCATGCACGGTGCGTTGCTTCCGTGCCGACATCTCCGTTGCGCAAAGGGGACACTATCGAGATCCGAAAGATGGCGTCCGAGGATAGCTGCTCGATCGACATGCTCGTGATGACCCGATGGAAGAGCCGGAATATCGCGGTGCCACTCTCGCAGCTGAAGGCTATCAACGTGGATGAATCAACGACCCAGGCCATCGAAGACTGGCATTACTGGGTCGCACAAGGTTACTGCTTTTGACTTACGCAGCTCTGCCGAAAACACACACAGCATTTCAGTCCGGGGCTGATTCAGATAACATTCAGCGTCGACGTCAAAGAAGCAGCGAACAATTCGTCGGGCACTTTCGATGCTGGCTGTCACCTCGTACTTCGTCAACGCGTCGACCGCCAATACGTCCGGTTCATAGAGCCCCTTTTGCGAGGGACCTGTATCGAAAGGAAATACTCGCTTCGCGTTCGCGAACAGTGCACCAGGTTCAAAAACGAAGCAAACCGGGAATAGGCCGATATCACGAACGGGTGCTGTTTGGGAGACATCCCGGTAGGCCGGTCTGCCGTAAAACATATATATAAGAGGCAAGTTGAATACGCAGCACGGCGACGTTCTCAACTTCTGAGTTGCCGTTATCCTGCTCAGCCGAACCCGCTGGTTGTGTAAACAAGGGGCAACTCGGTCGCCGACATTGCTTGCTTGTCCACGTAGTCAGAAAAGGACATCGCCCCTGCCTTGAGCTGAGGTTTTATGGAATCCGCAGGATACCTCTAACCAGCAGTTCGGGGGAAGAGTTTTGAAGAGGTGCCTGATCCATCCGTCACCGATTCTCGCGACTGGCGTGCGAAAAGTGCGCCGAATAGGTGGCGTTCTATTTTGGACCAGCGACGCAAACTGCTTTGTGACACGCCTATTGGGCGCTGGTGGAGTCGTATCGCACAGCGCGCGGACCGCGGCAGCGAGTGGTGGCTTACCTTGGGGAAGTGGATGAGCATGGCCGGATGGGCGTGCAGCGAGCAGTACAGCCGGCCGCCACGGCGCAAGCGCATCTATTCCGAGAGCCGAGCAAGCCGGAGTGGGTAGAAGTTGACATCCGTGCTGTGCGGGTAGAACGCAACCGTCAGTTTGGCGGCTGCTGGCTGGGATTGATGCTGCTTCGTCAACTTGGTCTTTGCCGACTGCTGGATGAGCTGGCGCCGCAAGGGCGCGAGGGGATTGGCTGTGGAGTGTGATGGCCCAGGTTTTGGCGCTGGGGCGCATGGTGGAAGCCTCCAGTGAGTTACGGCTGGCGGAACACACCTATGAAGCCAGTGCTTTGGCGGAGTTATTGGGAGTGCCGGCGGAGAAGGTAAACGAGGATCGTCTCTATCGGACTCTGGATCGTATATTGCCGCACAAGACGGCTCTGGAAAAGCATTTTCAGCAGCGTTTGGGCGAGCTGTTTCAGCTCGAATACAACTTGCTGCTCTACGACGTCACCAGCACGTACTTTGAAGGCGAAGCCGCGGCCAACCCGCAAGCCTGGCGCGGCTACTCGCGCGATCACCGCCCCGATTGCAAACAGGTCAACATCGCCATGGTGGTCAGCCGCAGTGGACTGCCCCTGGGATACGAAGTGTTCGCCGGCAACCGCAGCGATGTGACTACGGTGGAACAGGTCGTCGCGGCGATGGAGCACAAGTACGGTCGGGCCAACTGCATCTGGGTGATGGACCGCGGCATGGTCTCGGCCGAGAACATTGAGTTTCTCAAGAAGGGCGGACGGCGCTACATCCTGGGCACTGCCAAGAGCATGCTGCGCAAATTCGAGCAGCAGTTACTGGATGAGAGCTGGAGGGAAGTCCACGCTGGTCTGGAAGTGAAGTGAAGCTGTGCCCTGGCCCGGAAGGGCAGGAGGTTTTCATCCTTTGCCGCAGTGCCCAGCGAGGCTTGAAAGAGCGCGCCATGCACGATCGCTTCGAGCAGCGCATTGAACAGAAGTTGGTCGAGCTTGCCGGCAACGCAAGCAGGACCCGCTGCTGGTGGCCCAGCGACTGGGTAAGCTGCTGGGCCGCAATAGCCGCGCTGCAGGCCGGTTCCGCATGCACATCAAAACCGACCTGCGCGGCGGCGCCCAGCTGGAGTGGAGCAAGCGAGAGGATTGGCGCGATTGGGCCCGGCTGAGCGAAGGCTGTTGTCTGCTGCGCAGCAACGTCACCGATTGGAGCGGCGAAGAGCTTTGGCGTGCCTACATGCAACTGACCGAGGCCGAGGCCGCCTTTCGCATCCACAAAAACGATCTGGCTCCGCGCCCGGTCTGGGGCCATCTTGAATGCCGCGTGCAGGCGCATATTCTGGTTTGCTTTCTCACCTATGTGCTCTGGAAAACCTTCGCCCGCTGGTGTCAGGATGCCGGGTTCGGAGACGAACCAAGAAAGATCTTCGCTGAACTGGGGCAGATCGCCTTGGTCGATGTGGTCTTGCCCACGCGCACCGGCGCCTCGATCCGCAAGCGCTGCGTGAGCCGACCCACCGAATACCAGGCCATCTTGCTTCAGCGGCTCGGCCTGGAACTTCTGACCTGCATCGAACGCACGGATTTGTAGTGAAGACTTCACTACCCCCGCGCTGCAAACAAAGAACTTACCCCGCAACTGCGGAAGTTCGGCTAACAGGAGGGACCGGGCCGTACCGGCCGGGCGAAAAACAGCCGGTTTGCATCGTCGCGCAAAGGACCGTTTTTGATGCGCCTGTTGCCCCGGACTGGAGCCGGCCACGTAGAACTTGGTGGCGCGCCGGGGCCAAGAGCCTCCAAATTCGATCGCATGGTCCGGGTGTCGGGATGGTCTGGCCCCAGCGCCTTCTCCCAGAGCGCCAGCGCGCGCTGGTAGAGCGGCAGGGCCTCGGCGAACTCGCAGTGGGGTCAACGCTCGCACGACTCGCTCGGCCCACCCCGTCGCGTCTGCGCATCGATTTCGTCTTTCACCACTTCCTGCACCGGGCGGTGAATGTAGAGGGTATTGTTTTTGGCGTCGCGGTGGATGAGAGCGAGCCTGTCCACTTCCTCGATGGCCTCAACCCAGGCGAGTGGTTTGGCGACGATACTCGCAATCGGCGTCGCTCGCGCTCAGCAAAACCGGGACGAACCGCTCATTCGCTCCTCCCGCGTCGTAAAGAAGCTGCTGAATAAGCCCGCCCTCGAAGACAGCGCCAGGCCCTACATTCGCCTTTTCGTCGTCTTCCCATCGCCGCCTGTAGGCTTCTGTGCAGACGACCAGGATGAACTGTGCGTCCCTTGCCTGGCGCTTCATCCACTGAATCCAGCCGCCTGACGGAAAAGACTCGTATTGGTCCACGATGGCTTCGATGCCATTGCCTCGCAAGCGGTGGGCGAGCGCGAGCACCCCAGCTTCGTGCGCCGGCGAGTCGTGGCTATAGCTGATGAAAACCTTTGGAGGGGGCCATCCATTTGCCCCCACATCATAGGACAAAGGCGGCCGAGCGATTTGTACGCAGCACACATTGGCTCGATCTGGGCGTCGGTGGAGTACTCGAAATCGAAATCTTCCATGGACATTTCAGCCGGCCTTCCCGTCTGCGACGGCTCCGGGGCTCGCAAGCAGTCTTCAGTGGTCAGTGGTCAGTGATCCATGGTCGAGATGGCGGGCCTTACTCGCAGAAGACGCGCACCTTGGTCGCGTTGCCGTCTTTGCCGTCCACGTCCACGGTCAGATCTTCCAGGTGGTCGATCAGTTCTTCCAGGTTTTCGGGCTTGATCTGCGAGAGGGTCAGCGGAATCCCGTGCCGGCTCAGGGCCTCGTCAAGATGCTCGTGGGCTTGCGCCGGAATCAGGCTGGCCAGCCGCACGCCCGCGCGCAGCAATTGCATGGGCACGCGCACGTTCACCGTGGTCGGCCCCTTCATTCCTGTCATGGATTCGTCCGCCTCGACCAGCACGCGCAGGTATTTGGCCCGCGTCTTCACGGTGGCGTCAGCCGGACCGTTTCCGCCGCCGACACGGCTTTGAAACTCAGCCACCGGAACGGCCGTATCGGGCTCCAGTGCGGCCAGCAGCCGCTCGGCCTCGTCTACAGTCACTTTTCCTGCGGCCAGCAAGTCCAGAATTTTGCGGCGATTTTCGTTCATTGCACTTCCTCCCATCTCTTCGGTGAAAGACATTTCTCTTTAAGCGGGCCGCCTCACCGGATGCGGACCAACACGTTAGCGCCGTTAGCGCTTACATGCACAAGCGTTCCCGGCAGGCTGCACAGGATGGCCCAGAAAGCGGTGATCGCTCGCCAGGGATTCACCCCACCCGCCAGGCAAGCCACGACAATCACCAGCAGGATCAGCGGCGAAAGCAGAAGCAAAGGGATCCAGAGCAAAATCAGCGGAATCCACAGCGGAATCCGGGGCCAGTGCGGGGTTTCAATGCGAATGACGGCAACGTTGGGAATCATTTCAATGCCTCGAGCGCACGGATGGCTTGGCTGGCGTCGATTTCGCCGTTCTTAAGCCGCTCCAGCACCTCCGCGCGGGATGGAGACGGGTTGGTGTCCACGAATTCAAGTTGGCTCGCAATTCGATTCAGCCGCGCTTTGATGGTCGGATAACTGACGCCAAAAACCTGTTCCATTTCCTTGATGGAGCCGTGTGCACGAACAAAAGCGGCCACGAAAATCTGATCTTCCAGGTTGAGCCGCGCCAGTTGCGGCAAGGCAAACTCGCCTTCCACAGTCATCTGCCTTTCCACCAACCGGACGCGCTCGATCACCAGAGTCGAACCTCCAGCCATGCGCAGTAAGTCCTGCCAGTCGGAAGCGGGTTTGGAGGTTTGGGTCATTTCCCGTCAGAATCAATTTCTTGACTTCTATGGCAAGAATATTCCTAGATTTTTAATATTTTCAACAGAAATATTTAAGTTTTATGATTTTTTCTGAAGAACCCCAACATCTTAAACTCACCCGTGAGTCCCGAAGCCGAAGGGATAATTGAAAATTAATGGGAATCGTGGGACGCACAGCTCAGAGGAACGGATTCTTGACCTGGAGGCTGCCAAATCGCTGACCGTGCTGGAGATCCTCGGTCAGCAGAAGATCGCATCGCGCCTCGAGAGCGGCCGCCACAATCAGCGAGTCATACCAGGAAAGATTACTCCCGGCATGAAGCTGCAAGGCCTGCCAATAAAGAGCCGGAGAAGAATGGACGGCGAGTAAAGGCCGAAACGCCGCGCTGAAGTATTGTTCGGCCTCCGCCACGCTCATGGGTGGGGTGAACCGCCGCAACGCGACGTTGAAGAATTCCTGCACAACCTGATAGCTGACGACGCCCTTTTGCGTCGTTAAAGCTTGGCGAATGAGTTCGTGGGCTTTTCGGGATTTTGCCGTAGCCGTGCGATCGAACGCATAAACGAAGATATTGGTATCCAGAAAGAACCTATCGCTCATTCATCTCGTCCCGGCTGAAGTGATGGGCTGCGTCAATGTGCTGCAATCTCTGCACCAGCGAATCATAGCCCTGTACGTTACCAGGGGTTGCCGTAAACTGTGTCAGCCATTCGCGGAATGCGGCGTTCAGCGTTTTGCGCTGTGCGCGCGCAACCATCCGCGCGCGTTCGATTAAATCTTCGTCGGCGCTGAGTGTGATATTTTTCATACCGGACCAGTGTACACGATTCTAGTGTTAGCAGGCGCAAGCTACTCCCGAAAAAGAGAGCCTGCGAGACCGAGCGCGCCAACCGACGCTTGGAGGCGCTTTGTCTTTCAAAGGCCGCCGCCAGCCTGCTGCCTTAACTTTTACCGCTCGCTCCAGCGCACGCCGCGGAAGTTGCCGGTTGCGGGCGCCGAAACGCTCTTGAGCCATCCCGCCAGGCTGGCGAAATCCTCCGCCACGGTGGAATTGGGAGCGTAATCGATGACCGTCATGCCTTCGGCCAGCGCCTCGCTGACCGCAGGGGTGCGGCGCAGCGCAAAAGGCAGCAGGCGATCACCCAGCTGCTCGAGCAGCACCTCGCGCACATCCAGGTGGAGCGGCAGCGAGGGATCGAACTGGTTGAGCACGTAATACGGGAGCGCAGACGGGCCGGAAATGGTGGTCACGCGCTCGAAAAAGGCATCGATGGAGCCGACGCTGACCACGGAATTCATGTCCGGAACCATAGGGACGAGCACCAAGGGAGCCATGCGCAGCAGTTGCCGGGAAAGACCTCCGGAAGCAGTCGCCAGATCGACAATCACCCGGCTGATGCCGGGCGCATACTTGGCGATCTCGCCGGGGAGCGCCTCCTGGGCGCCATTCTCCAGTGCCAGCGATTCCACGTCGAGGGTGATCATCTGGACGGGGGCGTCGCCCATGGCGGCCGGAGGGCTGAAGGTTCGCAATACACCCACCCGCTGGTCGCGCGCTCCGAAGAAAAAGGGCAACAGTCCAAAAGCCGCGGTATCGACCAGCAAAACCCGTTCGCCCCGGGCGGAGAGTGCACGGCCCAAGGTGGCCACAACGCTGGTTTTTCCCACCCCTCCGGCCAGCGAAAACACCGCCAGCACCGGTGCGCGTAGAGTTACTGTCGACGGCGCAGGTGCGGGCTCGTTGGCCGCGCCGGCAGCTTCAAAGAGGGCTTTGAGCGCGAACCATCGGGAGGTCAGCCGGTCGCGCGAACCCTGCAGCGTATCCTCTGGAGCTTTCGGGGGAGTCTTGGGCGCTGGGGTTTGGGAATCGATGCGCCGCTCCTCCGCCAGCCACGCCGGACGGGTCACATTCTCCCGCCGCATTTCTTCCCGGCGGCTTTCCCGTTGTCTCTCTTGTCGTTGCTTCTGCCCTTGATTTTCCCGCTGAACCTTCCATTGTCCCCCGTCCGTCAAATTTTCACGTGGCGGCTGCATCGGATTGCGGGGTAACCGGTCATTCGCGTCTTCGAAACCAGCAGCGGGACCGGGGGCAGATTCCGGCCCGGACAAACCGGAACGAGACAGAAGCGCCGGGGGAGACGCGCGATCAGCAAAACGCGCTGGGAAAGGGGGCTCGGAAGTCTCTCCCGGGCGTGGCGCCTCACCGTCGGGAAATGGCTGTTGCCCCGAGGAATTCTGCGCCACCCGCAGTTCCCGGGCCGGGGTGGTTGGGCGTGGAGTCAGTTGCCCGCCGCGCAGCGCTGCGATCACTTCCTCCTCGCGACCTCGCTTGCTCGACGGCGAAACTTCGTTGTTCAGATCCTGGCCATTTGGCCGGCCTTCGCCTATCCCGGCTTGCTGACGACCGGCTTCGGCAACTTCCTGCGCGAGTTGACGAACCCTCTCCCGCACCGGCGTCCGCGAGGCCGAAAAATCGCGGTATTTGGCCCCGTGCAAATTCGCCCAGGAGTAGGACGTCGCCGCTTCCTCGGGCGCCTGATTCTCTTCGAACGGGAAGTTCCGGTCCGTCATCCTTCATCCTTCTTATGCTTGGGTCTTTCGGTCATTTTTGCTCGATTATTCTTGCTCGAGCCTTCTTGCTCGAGCTTCGTTCGTTTGCGGCTACCAAGCCCGGTATTCAACTCTCTTTTCGGGAAGAAGGCGGAGCGCACACCTCAACCGCGCCTCCGTCGCAGGGGGATGATAGCTTACGAATCGCGCCCTAAACGATAGCACTTAAAGGCCTCTTCGTAACACTTTTGGGTCATAGAAATCGCCATGCGTGGTTACGAGCGGAGCCATTGATTACGAGTTCCGCATGGGCGGCAGCTCGCAGGAGTTAAAGACCAGGTGGTAAGGCATCATTCCGACAATCGGAGCCTGACGGCTGTCGAAACACCCTCGCTTTAGCGCCTCTAGGGGGGACCCGACGAATGGAAAAATCATACTCGCAGGAACGGAAACGGCTGCTGCGGGAATCCGCGCTTCGTTCTTCGAATGCAGAAAGCGGGCGCATTCCCCTGCGCGACAACTGTAACATCGAGAACTATGTCAACGATCCGCGGGTCACGCCGGAAGAAAAGCTGATTACCGAAACTCTCTTTCCCACCGCCTGAAGCCGAAACTTCGAGGCCACAGTCCAACTCAAATTGAACGGTGAGTCGCGCCAGCCGCAATGGAGGTCGCGCCATGGCCAATGCAACTGCGAACGATCAACCCCCGCTCTCGATCGACGATCGGCAAAAGCAACTCACACCCGCGAAAGGCCAACCGCAAGCAGGCGGGTGTCCCGATGCGGTTCCCAAGGGCCGTCTCTGGACCGGGCGCCTGCTCTCCACCCTGGCTGTGCTCTGCCTGCTCTTTGACGCGGTGGGCAAGCTGGTCATGCCGGCTTGGGTGGTCCAGGCTTTCGTCCAGCTCGGCTTTCCCACTTCGCTGGGCGCAGGCATCGGCGTGCTGCTCCTGATCTGCACCTTGGTGTACGCTATCCCGCGCACCGCAATTCTCGGCGCGGTGCTGCTCACCGGCTTTCTGGGCGGCGCCGTCGCCATCCACATGCGCGCCGGCAGCCCGCTGTTTGAAACCGATTCTCCTATGCTGCTTGGGCTGCTGGTCTGGGCCGGTATTTACCTGCGCGACAATCGTTTACGTAAACTTCTCCCCTTGCGGTGCATCTGATTGCTCCGGCGGCGGCCGGTTCCCCTCCTCGCCGCCCGTCGCGGAGCTTTCTGCGGCGCACCGCAAAGGATACGCGAGGCGAGCTTCGAGCTCGTCGTGGGTCCGTTTGAATTGGCAATCCCCCGGGGGCTTCTGAAGCCCGTACCCTTCAAGCTGGCCCAGTGCTCTCCAGCTCGATTTCGACACCTCATCGTCTATCCTGAAACTGCGTCCCCGGAGGTCCTCGCATGGTTTCCCTCGCCATCACCGCCCCCGCATCGCCCACCCCCGTTGAAGAAATCGCGGCCGCTCTGGAGCACGTAACACCCCTCCAGGGACTTAACTTTGAAGAACGCCTCTGGATGGCCCGCCATGGGCAGGAATGGGTTGCGAACGCAGGCGAGATCCTCTTCGATGAAGGCGCTCCGGCCGAGCACATGGCCATCATCCTCAAAGGCGAAATTCATGTCCGTCGCCAACAGGGCGGGCCCATGGCCCTGTTCATCGGCCGCGCCGCCCAAATCACCGGCCTTCTGCCTTTTTCGCGCATGAAGACCTACGGCGGCCAGGGATTCGCCATCGCGCCCCTTTGGGCTCTCCTCATCCATCGCTCGGTCTTTCCCGAGATGCTCCAAGCCATTCCCTCCATGGGACAGCGCACGGTGTCCGTCCTCCTCGATCGCGTCCGCGAGGTGACGCGCATCGAGCAGCAAGCCGAAAAACTCTCCGCCCTGGGCAAGCTGGCGGGCAACCTGGCCCACGAACTCAACAACCCTGCCTCCGCCGCGCAGCGCGCCGCCGCCACGCTGGTCGCCGCCCTGCGCGCCAACCGCGCCAACCGTTTTAAGCTGGTCAATGTTCGCGTCAATGCGCAGCAAATCGCCGCCATTGACGCCTGGGAGCAGAAGATCCTCGACCGCGGTTCCCGCCTTCAGGAGCCCAATGCCATCGATTTCATTGCCCGCGACGAGTCCGTCCGCGCCTGGCTTACGGCTCTTGGCGTCGAAGACGCCTCTGAGGTTGCTCCGCCGCTCGTCGAACAGGGCGTCACCACGACCGATCTCGAAGAGCTGCGCGGCTTTCTCGGGCCTTCTGAAATCGGTGTCGACCTGCAATATTTCGCCCGTTTTTTGCGTTCTTCGCGCGCCGCCGACGCCCTTGTCCATTCCACCGCGCGCATCTTCGACCTGATTGGCGCAGTCAAGGACTACTCCAACATGGACCGCGCCCCGATTCTCGAAGTGGACGTGCCCGCCGGCCTCGACGCCACTCTGCAGATGTTCGCCTCGCGCATGGATCGCGTCCAGATCGAGCGCGACTACGAGCCCCACCTGCCCCGCATCAGCGCCTATGGCGGCGAGCTCAACCAGGTGTGGACGGCGCTCATTGAAAACGCTCTCGATGCTCTCGGCAACCAGGGCCTGCTGCGGCTTACCTGCCGCCTTGAGGGCGACATGCTCCTGGTTGAAATCTGGGACACCGGCCCAGGCATTCCTCCCGAGCTTCAGGAACGCATTTTCGAACCGTTCTTCACCACCAAGGCCGGCCGGGGACTCGGCCTCGGACTCGACAACGCCATGCGCATCATCCGCAAGCACCGCGGCCACATCAGCGTCCGCTCGGAACCCGGCTCCACCTGCTTCCGCGTGCGCCTGCCCCTGGATCAATTGCAGGCATATTGACCGGTGGCAAGCCTACGGATCCTTGGCCAGCATATTGCCCCGGCGCCAGCCGATTGGATGTAGGCAAACGCCCGCCCAGTTTTGACGCCGGAATCTTGCGCATTATTCTGCGGTCGGCATATGCACATACATCGATTGAATTCCAACTCGTCCCGGGCCGGTAAAGCGGTTCCACACCAGGTTGCCCGCACTGGCGAACAAGCCGGTCGTCAGCCTTTGGAACTGCGTCTCCATTTGCACCGACGGATCTTTGTAAACCCATCCGCCGGGCTCAATGTCGATTTGCTCTCCCGCGCCTAACGTCGTCTCGAAAACGTTCCCATAACCGTGCACCCACACAATTCCATCCCCATCGAGCGCCCGGAAATGATCGATAAAGAAACCCGCGCCGCCAAGCAGCATATTTGAGACCCCCTTGACGCGCGTAAAGGTGTAGTCCACAGTTCCCGTCGCAGCCAGGAACTGATGTTCGCGCATGTCGAGACCTTCGCCTCGGCCCAGATGGATGGCGAAAATATGACCGGCCCCGTCGCGGCTGAACCCTAACTGTCCTGGTCCGCCGGCTTCGGTCAGAAAAACGGGCATTCCCGCCAGCACGCGCTTCAGGGCGCCTTTGAGCGGCCTTACGCCGATGCGCACGTTCAGATCCTTCCAAAGAAGAATGTAATGCTCGAAGTAAACGGGCACTCCGCCCAGTTCGAGGTGAAGCACGGGGACAAGTTCGCCTTCCACGTGGTAGGTGATTCCGGCAAACGTCTCGGCGCGGGCTACCGTGGGTTTCAGCACAGGGATGGGCATTTTGGCTCCAGTTTTCGCAAGAGATTGGGTTGCAACCCATCATCTCCGGCCGGACGCGATCGCGCAACCCTCCGGCGGCCTGCGAGCCCCTGGAAAAACAACCGCGCGCGCAAGACGGATTTTTCGCCCCGCAGCGCACCTCGCCTCGAAGATCGAGAAACCCCTGTGAGCCCAGCAGGCGTCAAAGCATATGTTCTGAGTGTGGAGAGATTTAAATGATGGATGCATCCGATGTGTTGGTGGAACGCTTCCTCGCATGGGGAGTAGACACGATTTTCGGCCTTCCCGGAGACGGCATCAATGGAGTCTTCGAGGCTCTGCGCAGAAAAAAAGAGGAAATTCGCTTTATTCATGTCCGCCATGAAGAGGCTGCGGCATTTATGGCCTGCGCCTACGCCAAGTTCACAGGCCGATTGGGAGTGTGCGTCGCCACCTCAGGGCCTGGCGGCATTCACCTGTTGAACGGCCTCTATGACGCCAAGATGGATCATGCCCCGGTTCTCGCCATTACCGGGCTGCAACATAGTGATCTGGTCGGCACGCTGACGCAGCAGGACGTGGCTCTGGATAAGCTCTTTATCGATGTCGCCGTCTATAACGAGCGGGTGATGAGCGGGGCCCATATGGAGAGCGTGGCCGACCTGGCGATTCGAACCGCGCTCTCCCTCCGCGGTGTCGCGCACATCACCATTCCGGTCGATATTCAAGTTCAGGAGATGAAAAAAGGCCGCTCATCGCGCAACCCTGTTCATCATAGTTCGGCTGTTCCTGCCTACTACGACCATGTCCCAGCGCGGGTGGAGATGGAGTACGCGGCCGACATCCTGAACCGGGGGAAAAAGATTGCGATTCTGGCCGGGCAAGGCGCTTTGCAAGCTACTGAGGAACTGGAGGAGCTAGCGGAAGCTCTCGGTGCCCCCATC
>JASHUH010000354.1 GCA_030040115.1 Acidobacteriaceae bacterium
AACGTGCCGGGGGCGGTCTGGGAAAGCCCGGCTATCTATACGTTTGGCGATGCGGGAAGAAACATACTTCGTGGGCCGCACCGCACCGACTTGGATTTCTCTCTGTTCAAGGATTATGCCTTTACGGAGCGGTATCACCTACAATTTCGCGGGGAGTTCTTTAACATTTTTAACCATCCACAGTTCGATTTACCGAACACGAGTATAGGAAATCCTGGCGCAGGAGCAATTACGGATGTCTTAGGCACTCCGCGGGACATGCAGTTTTCGCTGAGGTTGATCTTCTAATCGCCCTGCCTCCCTCCGCAACCTTGATCCGCTGAAGGCGAGGGCATTACTATGAACGGACAAGCTCTAAGTAAGTCAGACGAGGTCGATCAGATGCTCAAAGATGCAGACAGGGACTTTTCTGGCGCCGACTCGTGCCCGGGCGGAGCGGCGCGCACCGCGAGTGCATTTTCACTGCACAAAGTGCCCGGTAATGGGGCTCTCCTGCTCGGCGCATGTTTTTTCGGCGTGTTGCTCGGCTCCGCCGCGATCCACGCCGCCACACTCACCTTCCGCCTTTCTCCGGGACCGCGTCTGGTCGGCACGCGCGCCGCCAGTTCGGGCGGCGGCTCCGTTGCGGCCACCTTGGAAGGTAACAAGCTCACTCTCGAGGGGTCGTACCACGGATTGCTCGCCGTTCCCACCGGTGCGCACCTTTTTATGGGTTCTCTGCCCGGTGTGCGCGGACCCCTGGTTGCCGATTTGACCGTTTCTCCGGCCACGAGCGGCGCGCTCAGCGGATCCGTCGCGCTCAACGCGCAGCAACTTGCGACGCTGCGCAAGGGCGGCTTTTATGTGGAGATCGACAGTGACAAGGCGCCGGATGGCGACATCTGGGGATGGCTTTATCCATTTAATGGCAAGATGCGGGCGTGCTGCGCCGACCTCAACCAATAACGAGTCCAGCCTCGAGGTCGCCAACGACTAGGCGCCGGAGGGCGGTCCTCCGCGGCTGGATCATGCCGCAACAGGTTCGACGTGAGTTGCACTCAATGCGCGTAAGACAAGCAGATGACGGGAGATAGATTGCATGCTGGGCCGGACAAGTCGAATTGCATTTTGGGTGGCGAGCGCTTTGGCGTGGTGGAGTTGGGCTGCGGCGGCCCAGCAGCAGACCGGGCCTTTCACGGCCAGACAGGCCGCGCAGGGCCGCGGCGCGTATGCGGCCAGTTGCGCTTCGTGTCACCAGGCAAACCTATCCGGCGGCGGCGAAGCTCCCTCCCTTGCCGGCGGCAATTTTCTCAAGTCCTGGGGCGATCGTTCCACCAAAGAACTCTATAACTACCTCCATTCGGCCATGCCTTTGGGCAAAGGCGGCAGCCTCAGCGACCAAACCTATGCGGACATTGTCGCTTTCCTGCTCGAGGCGAACGGCTCCACTGCGGGCGGCAATGCTTTCACCCCCGACACAGACGTGAAAATCGGCAACGTCGCCAACGGCCAGATCCCGGGAAGGCTCGCACTCGCGGCGGAGCCCGCGGCGCCGCCTCTTCAAACCGGTCTCCTGATCGCCGGCGAGGCGCCGAACTATACCCCCGTCACCGACGCCATGCTCAACCATCCGCCGGATGGCGATTGGCTGATGTACCGCCGCAATTATCAAGGCTGGAGTTACAGCCCGCTCAAGCAGATCGACGCCGCCAATGTCAAAGATCTGCAGCTCAAGTGGGCTTGGGCGATGAACGAGGGAGGGGCCAATGAAACGACCCCTATCGTGCACGATGGCGTCATATTCCTGGCCAACACCGACAACATCGTGCAGGCGCTGGACGCGGCAACCGGCAAGCTGATCTGGGAAAACCGCATCGGCCCAAGGTCGCCCTATCTTTATGGCGGTATTCGCAGTATCGCGCTTTATCGGGACAAGGTGTTTATTGCGACCACCGACGCCCACCTGGTCGCGCTCGACGCGCGCACCGGCAAGACTGTATGGAACATCGTGATTGACCCCAAGGGCCGTCATGCCGAGACTGGCGGCGTCATCGTCGTCCACGGCAAAGTGCTGGTTGGCCTCACCGGCTGCGGCGCCTATACGATGGACAAATGCTCGATCAACGCCTTTGACGCGAACACCGGCGCGCTGGATTGGCGGTTCTACACCATTGCTCTCAAGGGGACGCCGGGCGGCGACACCTGGAACGACCTTCCCGACATCTTTCGTGCGGGCGGCGAGACCTGGATCGCGGGAACCTACGATCCGGAGCTGAATCTCACCTACTGGGGAGTGGCTCAGGCCAAGCCTTGGATGCGCGCGAGCCGCGGCTCGGGGAACGGCGCCGCGCTCTACTCCAGCACTACCCTTGCGCTCGATCCCGACACAGGAAAGCTCAAATGGTATTTCGAACACGCCCCGGGTGAATCGCTCGATCTCGACGAGGTCTTCGAGCGGGTGCTGATCGATCATGGCGCTCAGAAGACCCTCATGACCATCGGCAAGCCCGGCATCCTGTGGAAGCTGGATCGGTCCGACGGCAAGTTCCTCGCTTACAAGGAGACTGTGCTGCAAAACATATTCACGCACATCGATCCCAAAACCGGGGAACCCACCTACCGCGAAAACATCGCCGACGCCAAGACCGATGAGTGGGTTCAGTCCTGCCCCAGTCCGGAAGGCGGCCACGACTGGCCCGCAACCAGCTATTACCAGCCGCGCGATCTGCTCATCATCCCGCTTTCCCAGAGTTGCGATGAAATGAATGGACATGGCATCGACTTGAAAGCGGGGTCGGGTGGCGTGGGCGCCGCGGTGCGGGTTTATGAAATGCCGGGGACCAATGGCAACATGGGAAAACTGGCCGCCTATGACACCGAGACCATGCAGAAGGTCTGGTCTTTCCAGCAGCGGGCGCCGTTCCTCACCGCAGTGCTCTCCACGGGCGGGGGCATCGCCTTTGTTGGAGACTATGACCGTACCTTCAAAGCGGTCGATGTCAACAGCGGCAAGACGTTGTGGCAAACTCGGCTCGGCACCACGGTGCAAGGCTATCCCGTCTCGTTCAGTGTCGACGGAAAGCAATATATCGCCGTCACCACAGGCTTGGGCGGTGGCAGTCCCGAAAACATGCCCAACGTGATCCTTACCGAAGTGCATCGTCCGGATAACGGTCAGGCGCTCTATGTCTTTGCATTGCCTGATCAACAATGATGTTTGCTCACATCGCCTCGCCAAGGCCGCGGCTTATCGGGATTGCCATGCCGGTGCGGGTTTCATAGGAACCATCTCGTTCGTTGGGTGCGGATTCGTTTTGAGCGTCATGGGGCTGAACCGATTTAAGAAATGCGCGAAGGGGGACTTCGATGGAGATGCAGAGAAGAGATTTTTTGGCGGGCTGTTTCGGGTTGGCAACCAGCGCGGCGTGGGCCCCGATGCATGCGCAGCAACCCGACTTTGCGCCACCGCCGCCCAGGCGGCAGGCGCCCCACCGCAAGGTAAGGACGAAAAATCTGTTCAAGTCGCCGCCAGGCTATCCCAACGCGATCGCCATTGCGCCGGAGGGCCTGTGGGTCGCCGAGCAGAAGGCGAATTACGGCAAGGTCGCCAAGTACTCGCCGGAAGCCTGCTGGTTGCTCGACTGGAACGGCGAGCTGCTCAAGACGGTGCTCACCGAGTCCTGGAACACCAGCGGCATGGCCTATGGCGATGGTTACGTCTGGATGGGCGCCAATGCTGGCCCGGAAGGCATCTACCAAACCGATATGAATTCCAGGACCGTCTCGCATCGTCAAATCCCGCTGGGGCCACCCGATAATGGCGGCGGCTGCCACGGCCTGATGTGGCATGAGGGCAAGCTGTGGATTGTGGCCAACCGTCTGCGCGGCATCCTGCGCGTCGATCCGAATACCTGGGAACCGGAATTCATGATTGCGATCACCACCGGCCGCTGGCATGGTATCGCCTGGGACAACGGAGCGATCTGGATGGTGACCGGGTCCTCCGATGTGGACCGCTATATCGAGAAAGACGGCAAGCTTACCCATACCACCAACTCGGGACTCGTCAAGTACGACGCAAGCACGGGCCAGGTGTTGGAAACCGCGGAATTCGTCGAAGGGTCAGCCGACCCGCACGGCCTGGCCATGCACAATGGATCGCTCATCAGTTGCGACGCGGGCGTGGGACCGCCGGGCTTCGAGCTCACCCACAGCCCGGACGCAGGTTACATCTTTGAAATCGAATTCATTTAGATGGGGCGCCAGGAGATCTCCCGTCCGGGCCCAAAATGACTTTACTTCCGGGCCGGAGAATGCCTTTATTAAGAGATAGTGGAGAGGGGGAACCATGGAGAGAAGGGAATTTCTCACCGCGAGCGCGATGGTGGGCCTCGGCCTCGGCTTGGAAGGGTCAATCAAGGGGCTTGCGCAGCAACCCGCGGCGCCGGCCATGGGCGGACACAAAATCCCGCACCGGCAGGCGAAGACGACCAGGTTGTTCAAGTCTCCCGGTCTGTATCCCAACGCATTGGCGGTTGCTCCCGAAGGGCTTTGGATCGGCCAGCAAAAGCTGGATGCCGAAACCGCGGCAAGCTTCCACAAACCTGTGCCCACCGACAAAAATGAAGCGGCGTGGCTGGTGGACTGGAACGGCAAGCTGCTCAAGACGGTGATCACCGAGTCCCGGAACACCAGCGGCATGGCGTATGGGGACGGTTGTGTATGGATGGTCGCCAATACCGATCCAGAAGGCGTATTTCAGACCAACATGGACTCCAAACTCGTCCGCCATCTGCAGATTCCCCTCGGTCCTCCACCTCCGGGTAACGGCGGTGGCAGTCACGGCGCGCAGTGGCATAACGGCAAACTGTGGATCGTGGCGAATCGCATGCGCGGAAATTTACGCGTAGATCCCAAGACCTGGACCCCGGAGCTGTTTTTCCCCATCTACACCACGCCGGAAATGCCCCGCTGGCACGACATGACCTTCGACGATCAGGGCTATATATGGCAGGTGAACGGGAATGCAACCTCCAGCTACGCATCCGGGAAGCAGGGTTTGATCAAGTACGATGGGGAAAACGGCAGAGTGTTGGAGCTGGTGGAACTTGTGCCGGGTTCCTGCGATCCGCATGGCCTTGAATTTCACCATGGCGCGCTGATCAGTTGCGATTCCGGGGAACACCCCGGCTGGCCGGGGATGGACAGCCCCTCGAGCGGCTGGATCTTCCGCATCGATCTGCTCTAAAGTTTGGATCGCTTGAAGCGGGAAACGGCTCCGTGCGGGGATCATTGACCGCGAACGATGCAATATAGTTGTTCCATGGATATAGCGCTCGTCTCAAAAAACCTCCTTCGCCTCAGACCGGCTGGATTCTCCCCGAAGTCGACTGCCGGCGCCGGAGAATCAAGCTTGGGGAACTATCTAGCTGGAGTCTTAGAAATGTTCAAAAGTCGGTTTCGTAACTTTCTGGCGCTCGCTGCGGTTACGACATTCGTGCTTGCCGCTGTCCCCGCGACAGGCGCCGTTACGGTTCTCAAAAATTTCACGCTCATTGACGGTACGGGGCACGCGGCCGAGGCTGATTCAGCGCTCATCATCGGCGACAACGGCCGTATTTCCTGGGTGGGTCCTGTGGCGCAGCTCAAAGCGCCCGCTGGCGCCCGGACCATCGATCTGACCGGGAAATACCTGCTGCCTGGTCTCATCGACGGCCACGTTCATCTCGGCATCGTCGAAAACCAGGTGCAGGACGCCAAGTTCTACACCCGTGCTCATATCGAGTCCGAACTCAAGACCTACGCCGCCTATGGCGTCACTGCGGTGGCCGTCTTTGGCACCGACAAAGACCTCATTTTCAGCATGCGCGCTCAGCAGCGCTCCGGGCGGCCCACCGAAGCGCGCATTTTCACCGCCGGCCAGGGCATCGTCTATAAGGGCGGATATGGCGGCATCCTCGGGATCACCACCCCCGTTTCTACTCCGCAAGAAGCCATCAGGATAGTCGATGCGGACGCGGCCCATGGCGTCGATTTCATCAAGCTGTGGATGGACGACGAGCACCACATGATCCCGGTCAAGATGCCCTATAACATCAGTGCGGCCGTCATCTCTGAAGCGCACAAGCATCATCTCAAGGCGGTTGCCCATGTCTATTACCTTGCCGACGCCAAGGAACTGGTGAGGGAGGGCCTGGATGGCTTTGCCCACGAGGTGCGCGACCAGCCCGTGGACCAGGAACTCCTGAATCTGATGAAGAGCCACGGCGCGTGGCAGACGGTCGCTACCCTGAGCCGGGAAGCCGCCTACAGTTGGGCGATCATGCCCTTCCTCGAGGACCCGTTCTTCGAGCGCGGCGTGAGCCAGGGAACGCTGGACGTGCTGCGCAGCCCGGAGCGGGAGAAGAACGTGGTTCTCGGCGATGCCTCCGTTCCTGGTCTGCCCTACAGGAAAAGGGTTTTCTGGGATTACGACCGCGTGTTCTGGCAGGCGCTCACCAATTTTGCCGCCGAGGCCAATGCCGGCGTTTCGTACGGCATGGGCACCGATAGCGGGCCGCCGGGACGTTTCCCCGGCTTCAATGCCCATGAAGAATTGCAGCTCCTGGTGATGGGCGGTCTCACTCCGATGCAGGCTATCGTGGCGGCCACCAGCAGCAACGCAAAATGGCTCGGCGCCAACGATATCGGCGTAGTCGCCGCGGGCAAATGGGCCGATCTGCTGGTGCTCGCCCGCAATCCGCTCCAGGACATCCGCAACACCCGCACCATCGACGCCGTCTATGTCGCCGGCAATCCCGTCCCGACGATCTGGCAAACCTGCGAAAACGGCAAGCCGAGCGAGTGTACCGGTGGCCCGTTGACCGGCCCGGCGATGCCCTATTAAAGCGCTCCTCCTTCACACGGAGCGCGTGTAATTTCAATCCAAAGCGGCGGTTCCGGCAAAGAATCGCTGCGTTCGATTGCCATGGCATGCGCCACAGGGAAAGGAGAAGTGCTTATGCCGCAGTCGATGCAAACATCGGCGTCGCGGCGAATCTCTATCGGGCTGAGCAGCGAAACCAGGCCCATCCATGCGCCATATGGACACAGTTAACGGCGCCAGAAGTTCTGCGTCAGCGTCGAAATCGGCGCCAGCAGCGCGAT
>JASHUH010000355.1 GCA_030040115.1 Acidobacteriaceae bacterium
GGACCGATCGCCGAACACATCACCGTAGACGCCATTCTGCAGCCGATGGCCCAGGCCGCGCTGGCCCCGCGGATTTCGGCGCCGGTGAAAAAGTTTTACGTGCAGCGGGGAGCGCGCGTGAAGGCGGGAGAGCTGCTGGCGGTGCTGGACAACCGCGACTTGAAGGCTGCGGCGCTGGATACGCAAGGATCGTATGAGGCGGCGCAGGCGGCTTATGCGACGGCGACCAAAGCGCAGGTTCCGATGGACGTGCTGACGGCGCAGTCGGACCTGGAACAGGCCAAGGCGAATCTCTCCCTGGACCAGAACATCGTGAAGAGCCGCGCGCAGCTTTTTGCCGAGGGAGCCATCCCGGGCCGCGACCTGGACACGGCCAAGGCGCAACTGGTGCAGGCGCAGGCGGCCTATGACGCGGCGCAGAAGCACTTCGAGGCGGAGCAAAGCGTGACTCGCCAAGCCTCGCTCGATGCGGCGCAGGGCCAGTTGAAATCGGCCCAGGGCAAGTACGAAGGCGCGGAAGCGCAGGTGGACTTTTCCGAAATTCGCAGCCCCATCAATGGGGTGGTCACGGAGCGGCCGTTGTTTGCGGGAGAAACAGCAGCCGCAGGTTCGCCGCTGATTACGGTAATGGACACTTCGTGGTTGATCGCCAAGACGCACATTGCGCAAAGCATGGCGCAACAGTTGAAGCTGGGCGGCCAGGCGCAGGTGACGGTGCCGGGACTTGACGCTCCGGTTCCGGCTACGGTGTCGATGATCAGTCCGGCGCTGGACCCGGGCAGCACCACGGTGGAAGTCTGGCTCAAACTGAACAACAAGACCGGCGCGCTGAAGGTGGGTACGCCGGTGAAGCTGAGCATGAACGGGCGCACCGTGCCCAAGGCCTTGACCATTCCTCTTTCCGCCGTGCTCACGGCCGATAATGGCGCCAAGTCAGTGATGGTGGTGGGGAGCGACGGCACGGCGCAGCCGAAGCCGGTGAAGCTGGGCATTACGAATGGCGAAGACGTGCAAGTGCTTTCCGGACTCACGCCCCAGGACCTGGTGATCACCGTCGGCGCGTACGGAATGGATCCCGGCACGAAGGTAAAGGTTGGCCCCGCGGAAGCGGACGAGGACGACGCCGGAGCCAAGGGCGGAGGAAGCGACTGATGGCCAGCGAGACCCAAGTGATGGCGGGCGAAGCGGCGGGACTGGGCGACGGCCAGAAGCCGTTCTGGCTGGCGCGGTCGACGCGCACCATCTTCTTTTTCGTCCTGGTGCTGACGGCGGCCGGCATCTACCTGGCGTTTCAGGTGCCCATCTCGGTGTTTCCGGAGACCAACTTTCCCCGCGTCATCATCGGGGTGGACAACGGCGTGATGCCCGTGGAGCAGATGGACGTGACGATCACGCGGCCGATCGAGAACGCCGTCAACTCTGTGCCGGGATTGGTGTCGGTGCAATCGACCACCAGCCGAGGCGAGGCCGAGGTGGATTTGTTCTTCAATTGGAACGTGGACATGGCGCCATCGCTGCAACTGGTGAATGCGGCGCTGACCGAGGCGCAGCAGGCGCTGCCGTCCACGGCGCGCATCACCACCAACCGGCTCACGTTTGCGTCGTTTCCGGTTCTGGGTTACAGCCTGACGTCGGACACCACGCCGCAGACCGAGTTGTGGGAGATGGCCACCTACAACCTGAAACCGCAGCTTAACCGCGTGGATGGGGTGAGCACGGTGCTGGTGCAGGGCGGGCAGGTTCCGGAGTATCGCGTCGTTCCTAACATGGCGCAACTCGAGAACTCCGGCGTGACGATCAGTGACCTGGCGAATGGGATTCAGAACTCCAATATCGTCATGTCGCCGGGGCTTTACACGGCCAACCACGAGCTGATCCTGGGCCTGGTGGGCGCGCAGGTGCATGACGCCGCCCAGTTACGGCAACTGGTGGTGAAGACCACCCCCGGCGGGGCGCCGGTGCACGTGGGCGACGTGGCCACAGTAGAGGCCTCGACAGAGCCGGTGTACACCATTGTCACCGCGAACGGTAAGAATTCGGTGCTCCTGATGATTTCGCGCCAGCCCTTGAGCAACACCGTCGCGGTGGCCAACGCGGTGGCGAAAGAAGTGGCGCAATTGCAAAGCAAATTGCCGCCGGGGGTGAAGCTCGAGCTTTTCTACGACCAGTCGCAATTGGTGCGCGAGGCCATCGGCAGCGTGCGCGACGCGATTCTCATCGGGCTCATTCTGGCCTGTGTCATTCTTTTTCTTTTCCTGCGCGACTGGACCTCGTCGATCATCGCCGGGCTGGTGATTCCGGTGACGCTGGCGGTGACCATCGCGGTGCTGTGGCTGATTGGCGAGAGCTTCAACTTGATGACGCTGGGCGGGTTGGCCGCGGCCATCGGGCTTTTGATCGATGACGCCATTGTGGTGGTGGAGAACATCGTGATGCACCGCGACCATGGCGAGCCGCGCGGCGAGGCGGTGCGCAAGGCGCTGCGCGAGCTGACGATTCCGCTGCTGGGATCGACCATTACGCCGGTGGTGGTGTTTGTGCCGCTGATTTCGGTGAGTGGGGTGACGGGCGCCTTTTTCCGCGCCCTGGCGATCACCATGGCCGCGGCGCTGGCGACTTCACTGGCGCTGGCGCTGACCTGGACGCCGGGATTGAGCTATGTGCTGCTCAGCGAAAACCGCGACCATCGCCGGCACGAAGGCCCGGGCCCCGCGTTGGAGCGCGTGCTGCGCCTGCACCGGCGGGTTTTGGAGTGGGCGCTGGCCAAGCCGCTGTGGACGGGGGGAATCTGTCTGCTGCTGGTGATCGGGACCTGGGCCGGATATCGGGCGCTGGGCACCAACCTGCTGCCGGACATGGACGAGGGTGGCTTTATTCTCGACTACATCATGCCCCCGGGCAGCTCGCTGAGCGAGACCAATCGCGTGCTCGAACACGTAACCCGCATTCTGCACTCGATTTCCGAGGTGGAGAGCACCTCGCGGCGCACCGGGCTGCAAATGGGTTTGGCCGCGGTGACCGAGGCGAACACCGGCGACTTTACGGTGAAACTGAAGGCCAAGCGCAGCCGCTCGGTGTGGCAGGTGATGGACGAAGTGCGTAACCGCGTGAAAGCTACGGAACCGGAGCTGGACATCGAGCTGACGCAGGTTTTACAGGATAATATCAACGACCTGTCGAACGCGCCCGAGGCCATCCAGGTGAAGATTTTCTCAGAAGACGCCAGGCTGCTCAACGAACTGGGGCCGCGCGTGGGCGACGCCATCAGCAAGATTCCGGGCGTGGTGGACGTGGAGAATGGAATCGACGACACGCTCAGCGGGCCGGCGACCAATTTCCAAGTGGATCCGGTGGCGGCTTCGCGGCTGGGTTTTACGCCCAGCGAGGTGTCCGACGACGCCACCTCGGTTCTGGATGGGATCACGACCAATCCGCTGATCGCCAACGGGCGTGAATACCCCATCCGCATCCGGCTTTCGGACGAGCATCGCAGCTCCCTGACGGCGATCGAAAACACGGTTTTCAATAGCGCCACGGGCCACACGGCCACGCTGGGCACGCTGGCCGAGATTTCCCAACTTCCTCCGCAGAACGAGATTCTTCGCGAAAACCTGCAGCGGATGGTGATGGTGACCGGGGATCTGGAGGGATCGAACCTGGGCGGGGTGATGACCAAAGTCCGGCAGGCGGTGGAGGGGCTGAATTTGCCGCCCTCGGTGCGCGTGGTGTACGGAGGCACCTACCAGGTGCAGCAACAGTCGTTCCACGACCTGCTGCGCGTGCTGCTGCTGGCGCTGGTGCTGGTGTTCGGGGTGCTGCTGGCGGAGTTTCGTAACTTCCCGGCGCCGATTGCGATTCTCAGCTCGTTGGTGCTTTCGATTGCGGGCGTGATCGTGGCGCTGCTCGTCACGGGCATCACCTTCAACGTGGCGTCGTTTATGGGATTGATCATGGTGATCGGCATCGTGGCCAAAAACGGCATCCTGCTGCTCGACGCCGATGAGCGCTACCGGGCCGAGGGCGCCTCGGCCCATGACGCCATGCTGAACGCGGCGCAGCGCAGGTTGCGGCCCATCGTGATGACGGCCATTGCCGCGGTATGCGGCATGTTGCCGCTGGCCTTCGCCATCGGCGCGGGCTCGCAGATGCTGCAGCCGCTGGCCATTGCGGTGATCGGCGGGTTGACCATTTCCATGGTGCTCAGCCTGGTGATTACGCCGCTGGTCTACTATCTGCTTACACGGCATCGCGCGCCCGCGGCCGAGGAGATTGCATAACCATGACAGTGACGGGACCGATGGTGTTGACGCCGGCGCAGGCGCGCGTGCTGGGCGCGCTGATGGAAAAGGAAACGACCACGCCGGAATATTATCCCTTGTCATTGAACGCGCTGATGAATGCGTGCAATCAGCGCTCGAACCGCGAGCCGGTGATGAACCTGGATGAAGACGAGGTCCGCCTGGCGTTGCGCGGGCTCGAAGACAAGCAATTGGCGGGACGGGCGCGCTCGCCCGATGGGCGGGTGACCAAATACGAGCACTGGCTGGGCGAGGCGTTCAACTTCACCCGCGCGGAGGGGGTGCTGATCTGCGTGCTGCTGCTGCGCGGTCCGCAGACGCCGGGCGAATTGCGCGGGCGCACGGAGCGGATGCACCGTTTCGACGAGATTGCCGATGTGCTGAGCGGCTTGCAGAAGGTGATGGAGCGTGAACCGCCGCTGGCGGCGCTGCTGCCGCGCCAGCCGGGGACGAAGGAGTCGCGTTACGCGCATTTGCTTTCGGGGCCGGTGGAAGCGGCGGCAATGGCTTTTGCAACCGAAGCCGCGCCCGCGGCAGACGGATCAGCGAGCGACGAACGCGTGGCGCGGTTGGAGGCTTCGGTGGCTGAGCTGCGCCGGGAAGTGGACGCTCTGCGGCAGAAGATCGACGATTTGTTTGCGTGAGAAAACCCGGCGCGGCGGCTTCTCAAGAGATCAGTGGACGGCGATGGTTTGCGCCGCCAGATTCCAGCCGCGGAGGGCGATTTGCGGTTGGCCCTCGCCAGCGGGGAAAGCGATGGTGACGGTGCGCTGGTCACCGGGCAGCAGCGAGATGTAGTTGTCGCTGTAATAGGCGGGCAGGATGCGCTTGCCCGTGGCGGCGTCTTCGAGCGTGAGCTTGAGCAGGACGGCCGCGGCTGCGCCGGAATCGGAGACGTTCACTGTGACCTGGCACTCGCCGTTGGCGGCGGACGCGGCGGCGGAGGTGGTCAGCGTGGCCGGCGGCAGGGAATTCAACTCGCGCAGGCTGGCTTCATCCTTGGCCCACCAATAAAAGTTGTTGCTGATGGGCGCGCCCGAAGGGTCGGACACATCGAGTTCGACGAAGACGGCGTGGCCGGCGGCCAGCGCGTCGAGATCCGGCTTGGCGACAGGGGTGCGGTTATCCGCGGCGGCGAGGATTTGATTGCTGTGGTCGCTCAAGGTTTTGCCGTCGAGGCCGACCACGCGCACGCGCACCATCAAAGACCGGGCGGCGCCGAGGTTGATGAGGTCAACATCGTTGTCGGCAAGGTTGAGCTGCGCGTGGATGGGCTCGCAGGCTTTCATGGTTCCGTAAAAGCTGGATTGGGTGTCGTAATCCCAACTGAGGAAGTTCCACTCGGTGCTAGGCCAGGCGGGCTGCGTCATCCAGATGAGGCGACCGGAATTGGGCTGCCAGAGATGCGCGGCGAAGCCCTCGAAAATGGCGCGATGGCCGGCGTAATCGAGCATCTGCGCCTTGCGGACGAAGTCCTCAAACCCCGTGGCCGCGCCGAATTCGGTGTCCATGTGCGCCAGGTAAGGCGCGACCTCGCCGTTGCCGGTCTGGTGAAAGTCATGATAGGCCCAGGTGTCGCTGAGCGGCCAGCGATCGGGCTCGGGAATGAAAGTCTTGAGGCTTTCGAGCGTGGGCACGCTGGGAATGCCCAGCTCGACCGAAAAGCCGCGGTTGATGCGGTAATAGGTGGCGAGCGGCTGAAACATGTAAGGGCCGGAATTGCGCAGGTTCA